>CAYMCX010000014.1:4507-14616 GCA_964389145.1 uncultured Candidatus Saccharibacteria bacterium | reverse complement strand
ACAACGAAACAATTGGAATGAAGGCTAGGGCAGGTTTGTGATTCTGCATGTAGTGAGTAAAGACAGTTGTGTAACTTCCCTGACCAAGTAAGTGAATTCCATATATAAAATAGAAGAAAAGAATAATCCAAAAGAATTCGGCGTTATACGAGTAAAATATCCCCCCGGTCACCCACCCAACAACCGCAGAAAACATCGTTCCTGCTATTAAATAATCTTTACCTTCCTTACGATTTAGTGTGACGTACAAAAGCGGAAGCAGTCCTACGGCAATAAATATAATAAAAGCGGTCAACCCAAGAATACCTGTTTCCGCCACCAGCTCTCCCCAGATTGTATGTGCTGGCACTCGAACATTAAGTGCAGCAGGGTCCCGTCCAAAAAATTCAGCTGCAACGTCAGTTTTGGAAAAATGTTCGAAGAAGCTACCGTAACCGCCCCCAATAATAGGGTATTGGTCAAAAACCTGAAAGGCGCCTTTAATAAGCATAAAGTGGGAAGCAAAAGAATCTATTCTGTAATGGAAGAATTGTTTTATTTCAGCCCTAAAGGGACTGGACTTAATACTATACTCACGAACGAGGGGTATTGTGATTAATATTAAAACACCCAGCACAATTCCTATTCCACGAGAACCTACTTTTCGAACCAAAAGTAACGTTGCAAAGACCACAAACGAAATAAATGCACTTATCCAAGCTGTTCTTGAATTTGTTATAAGTAAAATTAAAGTGATCGGAACAAAAAGTAGCGCATAAAAAGCTTTCTTTTTATAAGTCTCCGCAACAAGTATTAAAGCCCCAAGTAAGGGTAAAAGCCCTGCCAAAAGCCCACCAAAATGGTTAACGTCCCAAAACAGTGACCCAATTCGGGGAAGATGCCCCGGAACGTTCCAAATAGCCCCAAAAATAATCCCAAATTTCATGTATAAAACAAACTGTATAAAGCCAATTACACATAGTCCAAAAATAATCCCAACATATATGCGTAAAAGCTTTATTATGTCGTGTGGCCTGTGTTCGAAGTATTTATAGAAATAGATACCCATCGCAACAATTGTTGTGAAGAAACCAAAGAGGAAGATGCTAGAGCCAAGATTTTTAGTACCAATAATCGAGACCCCACGTACTACCCAAAGTACGATTAAGGATAATATAAATGGATCTGCGATGTTTGATAAAAGCTTTTTGAAATCACGTTCTTTGGCAAACCAATAAAATAACTTCCAAATTGCAAACGCCAAAAATGCCAACATGAAAACACGTACCGGAAGTAAATCCCATCTATAAATACTAAACAGTTCCTTATGCAAAAAAACCGAGAGAAATAACAAAATAATTAGACCGGTTCGAAAACTTAGAACCAAGAGTGTAAATGAAAGTACAAAAATTAAAGCTAAAATAATAAATTCGATGGTCATAGCAAGCTCAATACCTCATTGTACACTTCTAAAGTTTTTACCGCCGCGTTTTTCCACGTGTAATCATGCCTTAAACTATCGTTTAAGGATGGGCGCGGTGCAAAATATTCTTTCTCAAGTGCCTCCTCTATACTAACAATATTTGCAGGGTCACAGTAAGATACCAAATCTCCTAAATACTCCCGTGCACGGTCACCTGAGGCTATGGCGTTAGTTCCACAAAACAGTGCCTCAAGACTTGTTAATCCGGTTGTTTCAAACCAGCTAGCGGAAACTCCTACTTTTGCAAAACGATAATAAGAGGGGATTTGCGTGTAAGGGACGGACTCAATATGCGTTATCCACGGATACTTTCTTAAAGCCTCACTAAATAAATGTTTGTACTCAAAATGCCTTTCACCGGCGCTTGTTCCGATAAAAACAAGTTTTAAATCAAGGTTTTTCTTTTCGCGCAAATTTTTAACTGCTTCAATGATATTCAATTGATTTTTTCTGGGCTCTATTCTTCCTACACATAAAATATAATCGGAAATTCCAAGCGTATTAGAAAAGTTCTGCAAATTGAGAAACTGCTCCCCTACTCCGTTTGGAATTTTTTTCCATTTGAAATCTACGTTATATGTATCCCTAAGGTCTTTAGCCTCAAGCATTGTCTGCACTAATACGTAGTCAGACATTTTTAGAGTTTTGGTATGCATGTTTTTCAAACCTATTATTACACTTTTTAATGTGGGAACTATTTTTTTAGGATTGAAAAAACTACGATATATATTTTTGAAAGTGTCCCTTTGATGTTGATCCTTAAATAAAATCCTTGCGATTCTTCTAAAATCGAAAACGTATAGATCGTCAAATCTTTGGACTTCCTTAACACTGTGGTGAATCGGAGAAAGTACCAAAGGCTTGTTATGAACTTTAGCAGATTTTGCTAAAAAATAAGTTTCAGGTGTCCAATCTAGTTGAAAAAGATGAATCAAATCGTACTTGCTATAGTCTTTTATGTCACCACCAACAACATCTACCTCAACACCCAGTTTTCGCAACTCTGACGCGGTATTTTCGACCTGAACTTTATCGCCGCCACCCTTTGTTAATAATTCGTACCTGCCCTGCATCAGAACTTTCATTTACCCTTCCTCTCCAGTAGGCTGAAATACAACTCTAATTAGGCGTTAGCAAATTTATCCATTTCGTATAAATCAAGGACACGTTGTTTCGCAGCTTGGCCTAGTTCGTTTATACGATCTTTTTTCTGATACAAACTTAACATCTTCTCTGCTAAGTCAAAGTCGTTACCGGTTTCAAAAAATATAACAGTAGATCCACCTACTTCCTGTAAAACTTCTAAATCAGAACTTACAGTAGGCAAGGCATTGTACATAGATTCAATTAAGACAATTCCAAATCCTTCTGCAAGGCTTGGAAAAATAAATGAATTAAAAGTCTTATAAAACTTCACCAAATCTTCTGCTGCAAAAACTCCAGAAAATCTAACTTTGTCCGATATCCCCAAATCCACAGCAGTTTTTTTCAATTCCTCCTCTAAAGTACCGCCACCAGCCAATAATAAATATATATTTTCTTTATTCTCTACAGAAAACTCCAAAAACCTTTTAAATGCTTTAAGCAAAACCGAATGACCTTTTTCGGCCGTCATTCGTGAAACAGTTCCAAAAACGTAGCTATTTTTGGGAATACTATATTTATTCAAAATTTCCAAGCGGTACGACTCTTCCTGATCGTGTGTTAAATCAAACTTTGAGGTATCTAATGTGTTTGGAATAACGGTAAGTTTAGCTTCAGGAATACCCTCTTTAGCTTTTACTTTTCTACGGGACTCAGTTAGTGCTATTTCCATTGACGAGAGTAGAGTAACCTCAATTCTGTAGCCAAATATTGCAACTTGGGTGTATAAATATTTGGCAAAACTAGGGATTTTCCATTCGGAAATTGGAGTATGAATATGCGAAATCCTCACTTTTGTTCCAGCTAAAAATCCGGCTAATAAGGAATTAGCTGCAGCCTTTAGTTCATGAGCATGAATTACATCTATTTTTTCGGCTTTTAAATACTGAGCTAAGGAGTAAACGTATGCAGAGTCAATTTCAAACTTAATAGGCCTAGTAGTTACAACAGCTCCGGAGTTTTTAAACCAATCCACAATGGGACCATCCACACACCTCACATAAACTTCGTGACCTCTATCCCGCATGCTTTTAACCAAGTCCAAAACATGCTGCTCCATTCCTCCCGGACTTCCAGAATTTAGTATGTAAAGTATTTTCATGGCTTAGCAGGAAATCATTTCTCCAGAGAATCCAAAATTCTTTTAGCTTCCTTCTTACGCTCGCCCAGCAAATTCTCAGGGTCAGCCATCGTCATTACATAAATGGCGTAATGCTTGGCCAAAAATGGTTTATTTTCTTTTGCACAGATGTCAGCTGTCGTTAACATTAAACCAGAAAGCCATACGTTAAGTTTCATAATAGCCTGATCGTCCTTAGCAACTTCATCACCATAACCCTTAATTACCCATTCCTGTGCCTGAATTAGAGTATGCAAACTATCGTCAATACTACCCATTTCGTATTCAATTTTTGCCTTTAAAGTTGCAGGCCACGCTTTATGCGCCTGAGATCCCGGAAGATTTTCGATTGCGTGGTTAACAAGACTTAGCGCCTGCGCCAGTTTCTTTCGTTTTTCTTCATCATTTTTGTCTGTTTTTATGGTATCTAGGATTGCGCTTGCTAAATGTACTTGCTGGATTATTGTAGGATCCCCCGCGGTATCCTTGTTACTTTCTCCCAGGCGAATTGCTTCTTGTGCTACTTCCAAAGCTTTATGGTACAGATTTTTCTTTCTTTTGGGATCTTTTTCCTCTTCGGCAAGCCTGGTAAATGTGATTCTCATATGCCCCAAGACGTCCATATGCCCTCTAACGTTATCGTTTTTGATATCCCACTCTTCTACTTCTCTAAACATTTTTAGGGCTTCCTGAAGATTACCTGCTTCTCTTAGCCCGACCGCCATATTTTTAATCTTTTCTCGTTCTGATTTATCCATTTTTCCTCCTAATAATATTATACCTATTCGATTGTTCGCGTTGCAATTGAGATCAGTTCAAGAAGTTTCTGCACTTTACCTTCCCAACTGTTTTCCTGTGCTATTCTCTTCCTCGCTGTGATTTTCTCCTGAGAATCTTCCTCAACAGCTTTTCTAACGTTATAAGAAAAGTCATCGTATGTTTTGGAAATGTAGCTCACATTTGAAAATGGATAATACGACGGCAAATCCGTTACTACTGTGGGAAGACCGCCCGCCAAGGCATCGTGAAACTTTATAGGGAAGCATCCACCCACCGTGTAATCGTTTAATTGGTAAGGAATTATAAAGGCATCAAAACCTGCAAAATACTTATGCAAATTTTCAAAAGGGCGGAATCCCAAAAAGTGAACGTTTGGTAAATCTGATAAACCCAAAGCCTCTAAACCTGTATTTTTATCCTTTAGAGCAATCTGACCGATAAGAACAAATGACATATCCGGATTATCTTGGGCCGTTTTTCGCATAAGGCGTGCATCAAACTTGTACTCGTCTAGGGAACCTGTAAATCCAACCCGTGGTCGTTTAACCAACAAAAGATCCTGTGGAATTTGATCCTTATACTTTTCGGGACTCTTAAACTTTTCGTAATCACCAACGTTTGGAGTGAAATGCACATTTTTGTTGTAACGCTTCATTTTATCCACAAGCGCAGGAGCGGTAGCAAAAACCACATTTGCCCGTTCGGCTAGCATTTTTTCTTGACTAATTACCAAACTTTTAGGTACAGTCGCTGAATAAAAAGCACTGTTTGCAGGAAAACCTTCGTAATTATCTACACAGTCATACACCAAGACATCAAAATGCAATTTGTCTAAATATTTTTTAAGTTCAGGAATCTGAACGTGATATACCCACAAAACCGTCTTTATTTTTGGATCAAAGATTTTTTTGGAAAGAGTTTTTATTTTCTTAATATGCAGACTTGATGTCACTTTTGGAAATGGAATAACGTTAAGTGGTGTGTAAACTAGTGCACCTGTTTTATCTTTTTTTATTTGGGTTAAAAGACGCGCTAAATTCCAAAGACCCCGTCTAATTTGAGTAAAGAAAACTTTGCCGGTATTAATAGGGGGATCAACAAAAATAACGTTATGGCCTTGGGAGGCTAGCCTTGTCATTACGTGCTTTTTATTGGTCCAATTAGGAAAATCCCAAAGCTGATTAGAAAGACATATTATGTTTAGTTTCTGGTTAGTGTTTGGCATTAGAACAACTCGAGGCAGTTTTAGGTTATTTTACCAGTATTTTGGGGATATGAAAGATGCTTAGGTTACTATTTGTTAGAAAAGAATTGCTTTACAGATTCGATAACGTAAGTTACTTGCTCGTCTGTCATTTCGGGATATATGGCAATGCTTAAGACTTCCTTGCAAACTTTTTCGGTTATAGGAAGATCTCCCTCTTTGTAACCCAAGTCTGCGAAACATTTTTGGAGGTGTAAAGGCACAGGATAGTAAACACCTGTTGCTATATCTTTTTCGTGAAGGAAATTTTGTAATTCGTCTCTTCTATCTGTTTTTATAGTGTATAGGTGGGAGATATGCTTTACATCTTCTGAAATAGTAGGAACGGTAACTAATTCTTTTAGCTCCTCGTTATATCTTTTTGCGGTATTCATTCTTTTTGTATTCCACTCATCTAAGTATTTTAATTTCACACCCAAAACCGCTGCCTGAAGTGCGTCCAATCTTGAGTTAATTCCTACAAAATCGTGATGGTATTTCACTTTAGATCCGTGAACTCTCATTACTTTTACTCTCTCAAAATCCTCCGGATTTTTGGCTGTTATTAAACCGCCGTCCCCGGCACCACCTAAATTTTTGGTCGGGAAAAATGAGAAGCAACCGTAATCACCTATAGTTCCAGCTTTTCTGCCCTTGTATTCAGATCCGATTGCCTGACAGGCATCCTCAATAACCTTTATGCCATGTTTCTGCGCTAATTCCATAATAGGACCCATACTGACGGGCTGACCGTATATATGTACGGGTATTATTGCCTTAGTTTTTTCGTTTATTGCCTCTGAAATTGTCTCAGCCGTAATATTGAAAGTATGTTCGTCAATATCTACAAAAACAGGCGTTGCACCAAGCCTTGCAACAGCACCTGCCGTAGCAAAAAAAGTAAAAGGGCTTGTTATTACCTCGTCACCCGGTCCTACGCCAATGTTTGTTAGTGCAAGTAAGAGAGCGTCGCTTCCGGATGCGCAACCTAATGCGGGAACACCTAGATACTCACTTATACGGGCTTCGAAATCTGTTACTGGTTTTCCCATTATAAAAGTTCCGTTTTCCATAACGTTTAGTACTGCAGCATCTAATTCAAACTTTAAATTTTTGTATTGGGTTTTTAAGTCAACAAAAGGTATCTGCATCTTTTACTCCTGATTCTTTAACAACTGCTCCTCATCAACATCTCTAACTATTTTAGCAGGTGCGCCCATAACAATCTTACCTGCCGGAACATCCCTAGTAACAACGGAGCCTGCTGCAACCAGAGCATCTTCTCCAATAGTAACGCCTGGCAATGTTATAGAGGCTACACCCAAACGGGCGCCTTTTTTAATTGTCACGCCTTTGTATTCGCTAAACCTCTTTTTAGTTCTTCCTGCGTATTTATCATTTGAGGTCATAACACCGGGAGATAAAAATACGTAATCTTCTACGACTGAGTAAGGCACGAGTTGAACGTTGGATTGAATTTTACAAAACTTACCGATAGTAACCTTGTTTTCTATAGTCGCGCCCTTGCCAATAATTGTTTTCTCACCGATTGTTACATTTTCACGAACGGAAGCAAGATCTGCGATTAATACATTTTTAGCAAGCTTTGCTCCTCTGTAAACTATGGCCCCAGTTCCTATTAAACTTCCGTCTCCAATTTCCACAGGAGGAAACTCCTGATCAACGGTAGTTGCAGAAGCTTTTGCCTTCATGGGAAGTTTTCCGATAACAGCGTTATCGTCTATTCGCACATCGGAACCAATGATCGAATCGTCGTGGATGATGACATTATGGCCAATGATAGTGCCGTCACCTATTTTCACTTTTGCTCCTATAATTACATTTTGTCCTTTAGTTACTTGCATTATGTTTTACCTTAAATAACATTGGGTGAATCAAGTCAGACGATCTTCGCGGATTCATGTTAGTTATTTCATAAACCATGTTAATTGCTGCGCGAACATCTTCTATTCCAAATCCGTTTCCGGCTAGGGTCCTTTTGTACACTTCTGTGTGCAAATCGGTAAATCCTTCCGAGAATTCTAACTCCTGACCGTCTATTGTTATAGATCGATACGCTTTGTTTCCAGCTTTATTAGCTTCCGGTAAATCGTCCCGATCAGTAGATAAAAACCAGCGAACACGTGCTTTTTCAAGTTCTATAAAACCGCTGGCCTTTACTTCATCCATATAATGAACTTGAATACTTTGGACAGCACCAAAAATCCAGGTCAGCATGTCAAAAAAATGAACTCCTATATTCATAGCCACTCCTCCTGATTTTTCCATGTCCCCTTTCCAGGATATCAGATACCATTTTCCTCTTGGCGTCATGTATGTTAAATCAACATCATATTTTTTATCTAAGGTTTCATTCTGAATACGCTCTTTAAGGGCGATGATTGTCGGATGGGTTCGAAGCTGCAATATTGTATGAATTTTTCCCTGACCGTATTCTTTTTCCATGTCAGATAAAGCGTCAAGGTTCCAGGGTTTTATAACAAGCGGCTTTTCACAAATAGCATGTGCTCCCATTCTAAGGGCAAATCTTATGTGCGAATCATGAAGGTAGTTTGGGGAGCAAATACTTACGTAGTGGATTTCTTTTCCGGCGTCTTCTCTTCGAAGTTTTTCAGCATGGCGTTCAAATCTTTCAAATTCTGTAAAGAACGCGGATTCCGGAAAATATTTATCCATAATCCCAACTGAATCTTTGGGATCCATAGCAGATACTAATTTATTACCCGTATCTTTTATTGCCTGAAGGTGTCTTGGTGCTATGTAGCCACCGACTCCTATTAGTGCAAAGTTTTTTACATTGTTTTCATTCATAGAAATTCCAGGCAGATTAAATTTTTATAATATTAGCATAATATACACTTTTGGCGGATTTTTATATAGCATTGATCCCATAGCAGCTACGAGCTCAATTCGAGATTTTACTTATACTTCTTTCGTTTTATCTAGAATTGTAATAGTATGAAGTAATGTTAAACGGTAAAACCGTAGCCGTTGTAATACCCGCATACAACGAAGCTAGTCAAGTTAAAATGGTACTAGAGTCTATTCCGGATTTTGTGGACAGGGTAGTTGTAGTAGATGATGCATCCAAAGATTCTACAGTTGAGATCGTCAAAAGATATATGGACGGCAATACTGGAAAGGCTACTGCTGTTGGTAGTATGGAAGAACCGCTGGCGTCGAACTTGTACAACAAGGCTGAACTGGTAGCAAAAGAAATTCTATCAAAAGAGGAAAATAGGTACACACCGCATACCATCTACCCGAAAGACGAAAGTTCCACACGAACAGTTTTGATAAGACATAAACATAACGCTCACGTTGGGGCCGCTATAGCAACTGGATATAAATGGTGCAGAGATCACAAGATTTTCTGCACAGCAGTGTTAGCAGGAGACGGTCAAATGGATCCGGACGAACTAATAAATATCTGCTCCCCTGTTGTTTACGAAGATATTGACTACGTTAAAGCAAATAGGTTAAGTCACAGATCTGCTCTTTTCGTCGTTCCTAAATTACGCTTCTTTGGAAATTCGGTACTTTCCCTTCTGACAAAGATAGCAAGTGGATATTGGCATATTTCCGATACCCAAACAGGTTTTACTGCAATAAGTCTTAGAGCGCTTGAAGCAATAAGAATACACAAAATATATAAATCATACGGCGTTCCAAACGATATATTGGTTAAGTTGAATATTGCTTTTTGCACAGTCAAGGAAGTCCCCAGTAAACCTGTATATCATATCGGAGAGAGGTCTAAAATGAATGAACTAAAAGTGGTCCCCCGAATTGGCTGGTTACTATTCAAATCCTTCTGGGTAAGGTTATATAGTAAATACTTGTTCAGGGACTTCCATCCGCTCTTTCTACTGTATCACTTAGGCATTGTCCTCCTACTTATAGATATTCCCTATATCATTCAAGCCACAACATCAGTTGTACCTGGAGAATTCCTCCCACTTCCGAATATGTTGATATTCACATTCTTAACTATTAGTGGTCTCCAAACCTTATTTTTTGCCATGTGGATGGATATGATGGATAACGAAAGGTTGCAGAAGTAGAATGAATATACTTTTTGACCTTGGGCACCCTGCCCACGTACACCTATTTAAAAATCTCATCAACCACGCACAAACTACCGGGCATCACGTTACAGTTGCTGCGCGTGAAAAAGATATAACAACAACTCTTTTAAATCATTATCAGATACCATACACTGTGGTCTCTAAATCACAAAAAAGCATTCCGGGAATGGCCCTTGAGCTAGTGGAAAGAGATCTCAAAATCCTCAACCTACACAATAAAATACGGTTTGATGCGGCGTTTGGAACATCGGT
>CAYMCX010000014.1:538-4497 GCA_964389145.1 uncultured Candidatus Saccharibacteria bacterium | reverse complement strand
CTCATTTGACCCTACTTCGCGGTGTTAAATCATTTTGCTTCTCCGACGACGACGATAGCGTTATACCGCTTTATACAAATTTAACCTACCCATTTTGTACAAAAATAATTAACCCGGAAGGCACGAAATTTAAAAGGTGGAAATCCAAGAGAATTCTTTACAATTCTTACCAGAAGCTTGCGTACCTACACCCAAATACTTTCCAACCAAAAATAGAAGTATTAGAAAAGTATAATCTAATGCCGTATAAGTATGTGGTTATTCGAAATTCCGCTCTGCAGGCCCACAATGACTACGGTGCAACAGGAATTAGCAAAACTTTGTGGAAGGACATCCAACCCATTATTTCTAACTACAAGATAATACAAACCACGGAGAACAAAGGCTCCTTCCAAATAGATCCCTGGGACATGCATCACGTATTATCTTTTGCTAAACTTTTAATCTCCGACTCTCAGTCAATGTCTGTGGAATCTTCTGTGCTGGGAACTCCTAATCTAAGATACAGTACATTTTCCGGGAGGATCTCCTGCTTAGAAGAACTGGAACACAAGTATGGATTAACCAAAAGCTTTAAACCCGGAGAAGAGGATAATCTAATTCAGACAACTCGGAGCATGGTAAACGACGATAACTTAAATATAACCTGGCATAATAAAAAAAATACAATGTTGGAAGAAAAAATAGATTTTGGTACTTGGATTATTAATTTTTTCGAGAACGAGGTTAATAAAAAATGAAAATAGTTACGCTTGTAGGGGCACGTCCCCAATATATAAAGGAAGCAGCTTTGCATCAAGAGCTCAAAAAGCGGGGTATCGAGGAGGTCCTGGTAAACTCAGGACAGCACTACGACTTCAACATGTCTGATGTTTTTTTTAAGACACTAAATATCAAGTCTCCGGAATACAATTTAAGGGTAGGGTCCGGATCCCATGGAGAAATGACAGGAAAAATAATGATCGAATTCGAGAAGGTAGTCGAAACAGAAAAACCCGACGCGGTAGTCGTATTTGGTGACACTAACACGACACTGGCGGGAGCGATTGTAACGTCAAAAATGAAAATTAAACTGGCTCACGTAGAGGCAGGTCTCAGAATGTTCCCAAAAGACATGCCTGAAGAAATAAACAGGGTTCTTACAGATCACATTGCAGACTTCCTATTCTGCCCCTCCCTTAAAACCGTACAAAATCTTAAAAAGGAGGGTATAACAAAGGGGGTTCACTTCACAGGAGACATTACGTACGACCTATTTCTAAAGATGAAACCCCAATTTAAGTACGGAATACTGGATAAATATGGATTAAAAGAAAACGAGTATATAGTTGTTACAATGCACCGTGATTATAATGTAGATAACAGAGATACTATTTTAGGCATACTGAAAGCTCTAAAAGAAATCAGTCAAAAAACTAAAATAGTTTTTCCAATGCACCCGCGTACAAGCAAAAGAATAAAAGAATTTGAATTAACTGGAATGCTAGCTAATTTTATAGTAACGGAGCCTATTGAATATCTGGACTTAATGGGTCTGGTGTCTAAATCTCAAAAAGTTATAACAGATAGTGGGGGGCTGCAAAAGGAAGCGTACTTTGCAGGAAAAATGGGGCTTGTTTTAATGCCAGATACGGGTTGGGTAGAGCTACTCGAGCATGAGTACAACTACCTCTGTGACAGTAGTAACCTGGTACAAAACGCTATACGCCCTGACACAAAGGAAATAACTCCCAATCTGTATGGGCAAGGTAATGCAGGCGAAAAGATGGTGAATTTGCTTATTGAATCTTTGAATGACTAGTAAAAAAAGGGCATTGTTTATAGTACATAATTATAATAGCTTTCAAAAAGACCAGATTGAGTCTGTTGCACACTGGTTCGAAGTTGTTTATGTTCTGGTAAGATACAACCCACTCTTTAGATTGTTCTACTACCTAACTTTAACAAAATTCGGAAGATTCAACCCCTCGTATACGGTAGATCTGCACGGTAAACCACCAAATATTATCGTCATCCTCACACCAGTGTGGTATATACCCATAGATTTTTTCTATAATAGGCTATCAGGATGGCATTTGGAATCTGTAATTAGAGCAATAAATAAATATAATATAAAATTTGACATAATTCATGCTCATTTTCTATGGTCTGCCGGTAATGTCGGTAGCAAACTTAAAGAATTATATAAAGTTCCTTTTGTAGTGACCGGACATGGGTACGATGTATATACACTCCCGTTTAAAAATAAATTTTGGAGAGACAAAATTACCGGGGCCGTCAAATCAGCCGACGCCATTACCACACCTAGCAAAAGCAATTTAAACCAACTACACGATATAGGGTTATCAGATAGAGTATCGGTGATACCAAATGGGTACAACAAACACCTTTTCTACCAAAAAGACAAAACAGACTGTAGAACGCTTTTGAAATTGCCACAGCATAAACATATAATCATCAGCGTCGGTAACATTGAATATGTAAAAGGACATAATTATCTAGTAGAGGCAATGAAAATCATGGAGCAAGGTGTTGACGTCCTTTGCTTCATTATTGGAAGCGGTTCTCAAACGGCGTCACTTAGACAACAAATAAAAGCTTTGAATTTGGAAAAAAAGGTGATACTACTCGGTGCAATTAAACATGAGCAAATTGTTAATTGGATGAATGCAGCAGACCTGCTTGTTGTTCCTAGTGTTAAAGAAAGTTTTGGAGTTGTACAGGTTGAAGCTCTTGCGTGCGGACTTCCGGTTATAGCCACCAAGAACGGGGGCAGTGAGGAGATTATCACCGAACCTTCACACGGATTGCTGTGCGAAGTAAAAAACAGTGCGCTTCTGGCACAGACAATTAAGGACGGGTTAAATAGAAAATGGATACAAGAAGATATAATGAGATACTCTTTAAACTTCTCCTGGGAAATTTTAGGGAGAAAATTTATTAATATTTATCAAAATTTACTGCAACAATGATTTTAAAATTAAAACATTTATATCAAAAAATTGAATTTAAAATACTCTGTAATATAGATTACACTGCGTTTATTCTCATATTATCCGTTTTTGTGTTACTTGTCGTTCTAAGCTTCTTTAGATTTTCTTTATATGACGAGCGGCTTTTTTTACACGAAACTTCCGTAATGGCATCGCTGTTGAAACAAGGTATCTGGATAGGAAACTACGGAGTTGGAGTCCATGGATTTCTTTTTAAACTCCCGGTCGCTCTGATATACCTTATTACAGGACCATCAATTTTTGCTGCTACCTTTTTTCATATCATCTTAGCCTGTATTTCTGCTTTCATATTTTTCAAAATACTAAGGAACAATCTGTTTCTCAGGGGTTGGGCAATTATTGGATTACTTTTACTGATCTCTAATTACAGTTTTTTTAGTTGGTCGCTAACATACCACAGAGAAACGCCTATACTTTTCGCTGTCCTTCTATTCTTAAAAGCACTTTTAGATAACAAGAAACCACTGGTTTTAGGACTCCTGCTAATTCTTATTTTAGAAGCTAAAGAGTACAATTATTTCCTATTTCTCCCTGCGATAGCTATGTGGCTTTTAGTTCAAGCTAAGCTTGGTACAGGGAGTGTCTCACTAAAAATAAGAAATCTCGTTACGAACGGCATACTGATGGCAGGACCTTCTCTACTCTACCTGGTTTTGATGTTCACCACGCCTGTCTTACCTATAAATGTATTTAGCGCTTCGATTTTAGGGTTAACCGAAAACGCAGTTCAATACCAATTAAAGCATATTGTACCTGCAAACTATGACACTCGTGAAGCCTCTATTACATCAAGAACAATAGATACGGCACTAATTTCTGCTAAACAACAACTGACACCTACAGCATTTAGAGACACTATCCCACTTGTGGAAAACCTTTTCAAGGTTTGCAGTATGACAATGGGTTACGTAGAAAAAACTCTTTATATATCAAGCTTCTCTTTCC
>CAYMCX010000014.1:0-514 GCA_964389145.1 uncultured Candidatus Saccharibacteria bacterium | reverse complement strand
AGTGGTTCTAATACCGGCAGTGCTTATGTCTGTGTTTATGTTTAAACGTTGGAAGAGCGTGAAAAAATTTAATTTATTGCTTCTTCCGATACTTTTGTGGGTGTTTCTGGGAATTTACATAATTAAAGTATCCCACCAGCGCTATATGTACCCACTAATACCCATTAACATACTATTTTTCACGATTTTTCTGAAGTGGTGTTACGAAACTAAACTCAAATACAATTATCTTAGATTCCTTATTATTATTATGTCCACAGAGATAGGTTTTCTTATTGCATACCCAAACATAGATTTGGCAAAAAAATTCTTTGAAGTCGTAGCAAGTATTGTGGTAATAACACTTCTAGTATTATTCTACTACTCGAAGAAAAAAATACTCATCGTGTCCACTGCCCTAGTAATAACGTTAAGCACATTCTCAATCACAATAGCCGCCTCTCTTATAAACAATCAGATTGCTAAAAACAAAATATGGGGATTGGATGGTGAAACTAAAACCATTGCCAACCTC
>CAYMCX010000013.1:4679-15059 GCA_964389145.1 uncultured Candidatus Saccharibacteria bacterium | reverse complement strand
TGATACCTTATGTATTGGGTTTAATTGTGGGATAACTTACATCCCGTAAATTTCTCTGGTCGTCTCGTCCACCTCATACCTTAATTGTGGGAACGGGACACCTTCGCGAGCACTTACATCTTCCAAAAACCAGAAAACACGCTCGGAATGACCAAAGCCAAAAGTAGGGGGCATGCCGTATTCAAGCATTTCAACATAATCTATATCCAACCACTGAGCTTCCTTGTCGCCCTTATCACGCATATCCTGTTGTTCTTTAAACCTAGCGTATTGATCCAGGGGATCGTTAAGTTCCGACCATCCGTTGCCTAGCTCTGAACCTGCGATAATAGGTTGAAATCTTTCAGTAATATGAGGTGCATCCGGATTGGATTTGGATAGGGGAGACATATATTTGGGGTGATTGACCAAAAACGCAGGACCTCCAATTGTTTTTCGTACCAATTTCCATAATGTGTCGATACCTCTTTGGACGTTTAGCCCGTCTTCAATTTTTTGATGATTTTCTCGAAGTAGTTTAGTCACCTCTTCTACTGTCGTGTTGTGTACATCAATCCCGTATGACTTCTTCATTAACTCTGCAAAATCTATTTCTTCCCAACCTTTAGAAAAATCTACGTCAAAACCTCTGATTTTAAACTGCATCTTTCCGCCATAAACCTTATCAAGAATATATTTGTAGAGATCCTTTATAAACTGCATTCCCTCTTTATAATCTGCGTAAGCCCAATAAAATTCCATTGCGATGTGCTCTGGCAAATGTTCTTCCGAAAGACCTTCGTTTCTAAATCTAGGGCCAATTTCGTATACACGATCGTAGCCTGCACCAACTAATCTTTTTAAATATAATTCCTGAGAGATTCGTAAGAAAAAGTCCTGATCTATAGCTTCCATATGAGTGACAAAAGGAGTTGCGTCAGCACCGCCGGGGATTGGTTCCAGTACAGGTATGTTCATTTCCAAAAATCCCCGCTCTTTAAAAAATTCCCGATGGGCTTCCCAAAATTTTGCACGTCTAACAAATCTTTGGTACACATCCTCGTTAATATTTGTATCAAGGTAACGTCGTCTTAAACGTACTTCCTTATCTTTTAGACCATCCCAAAGATCAGGCATTGGCCTTAGTGACTTTGTTAATAATCTAAGGGTTTTAACCTCTATGGAAATCTGCCCCCTCTGCGTTTTAGTAACAACACCTGCAGCTTCGAGAAAATCTCCGGTATCAAGTAAATGTAAATCGGAAAAATTAAGCTGGCCTTTTTTATAATCGGCGTTAACTAGGTTTTGATCCTTTATATATAACTGAACTTTACCTGAGGAATCCTTAACATCTATAAAGGCGAGTTTTCCATGGGCACGAACAGACTTAGCACGACCTGCTACAGTTACGGTCTTACCTTCAAGTTTTTCAAAATCGTTTGTTACGGAAATTACATCAGTATCTTTACTTGTTCGTGCGGGATATGGGTCGACACCAAGTTTTATCAAATCTTCAAGTTTTTTTAGTCTAACATCTCGTAAATCTTTTAAAGTTGACATAGGCGTATTAAAGCAGAAACGCAACAGAATTGCACTAGGCAACACCAAATAGAACCAGTTTAATTATGATACTAATAGGGGATTTACTCAACACCAAGGATTGTGTAAATGAGTTTTCCGATAGGAGCTTCCACCTCTATTTTAGCCCCGACCTTCTTACCCAAAAGACTGGAACCAAGAGGGGACTCGTGAGATATTTTATTTAATAAAGGATCAGCTTCCGGGGCACCTACCAAATGGAATGTTTCTTCACTTCCATCTACATGTACGGTTACTTTGGTGCCTACACCTACAATACCTTTTGCAGATGCCTGAGAAACCTTAGAATTTTTAATAATTTCTTCCAATTCCTCAATACGACCTTCTACAAAGGCTTGTTCTTGTCGCGCAGCATCATACTCGGCGTTTTCACTAATATCGCCCATTTCTCTAGCTGCTTTTATTCTGTTGGCTACCTCAGGCCTTTTAACATCCAAAAGCTCCTTAAGTTCTGACTTAAGTTTTTCAAGGCCTTCTTTAGTTAAATAGACTGTGTCATTGTTGTTCATTTGGTTTCTCCAAAAAAAATTCCCCGCCTATTAAAGTTCGGGGCTTAACTACTACAGTTGGAATTCTAGCACCCCGGGGTGCTAAAGTCAATGCAAACCCATAGGAAATTCCGCGTGGCTACGGGCAGAAAGCCCTGTAAACTATAGGAGTATTAAAAACGTCACTTGGTTACGGAAAGGATCTTTGCAAAAAATGCTTTTCCACCAACCTCGTAGTTAAAATCCTTTACCAGCACCAAATATGGCCTGCTTTCCAAATCCAAGGTCATATCGGTATTATGCTCGTTGGTTAGTATTAGATAGTCAAATCCTCTTTTAAGAAGAACGTCGTGCGCCAAATCACCCTTCTTTAAATACAGATAATACTCGCCTTTTACCTCGTTTCTCCCGGGGTTTTGGTTTAAATACCAATCTGAAACTGAGCTGACGTCGTTATAGGCAACAAGCCCGGTTAGATTTGAGCCAGCATACTCGGCGGCGTGTTTAATAGAAACAAGGTTATTTCGATGAAGCCAAATGGTTGAAATCGACCAAATAAACATTGATATTGTTATTGCTACAACAAATAATTTGTATTTACGGAAATGTATAGAGAAGATAGTCACAAGTTGTAACGCAACAACGGCTAGAAACACCCACTTATACAAAACTAAAAACTGAAGTTTTAGGACATACTGCCCTACAACATACGCACCCAGTAACGTCGTTATTTGTAATAGGGGAGTCAGACTTCTTTTTTCGGGAGTTTCAAAATACACCGCAACTGATTGAACTAAAACAATAATTAAGAGCGGAATTACCGGCACAAAAAGCCTTGGGACGGCCGCCGGCCACCAAAGAGCAAGCAACAGCTCCAATACAACAAAAATGGTAATTCCAATGTGTCCCCTACCCCAAGGCAGGATCCCACAGCCTTCCCTACCCCTAAAATTATTTAGAATGAAGAAGAAAGCGGAGGTAAATCCGAAAACAAATAGAAGGGAAGCTAAATATGTAGACACCATCGTAAGGTCGTACACTCTCCTTGCTGGTTCCTCAAAGTAGCTGGAGGTAAACGGATTTCTGTAGACAAGGTAGGGAAGTGCCACAATCCCAACCCCAAGGGCATATTTTGCTGCATTTTTTGCACCTTGTATGAATTCTTTTCTCAACAAGAAAGATAAACCAATTGAACCTACTAACAAGTAACCCTCGAAACGCGTCAAAATACCAAGCCCTGCAATAACACCAATTGCTAAGAATTTTACAAATGTATATGATTTCTCCCACTTTTTGAGCATGTAGAACGATAAAAGGGCCAATAATGTAAAAGGTACATCCGCATACACCCTTATAGACCAATAAAGAAACACGGGGTTTAAGACAAATACTACTAATGCCAAGTTTCTATATCTCTCCTCCAAAATCATAAGATCAACAAGTTTTTTGAAAACGACAAAAGATAAAGCGCTGATACCAAGCATAAAAATACGGCCCCAAAGAATTGGATCCATTTCTGGTCTTATTGCCAAAAGAAAGGAAAACAATGGTGGACGCTTCTCGTCCTTGGGATATGAAAAATCACGTATGTATTCGGATGCGCGTAAAATTCTATAGCTATCACCCCACTCTGCAGCGTTAATGTTTAAAAAAACTAAGTGTAATAAAATAAAACCTATAAATATTAGTAAAGGAGTTTTCAATTTCATTTTTCCATAACCTTTTTAAAAACCTCTAAGGTCTTTATTGCAGAATTTTCCCATGTATATAATTTTGATCTCTCAAGAGCTTTACTAACCAATTCCTCTGAATATCCGTTTGAGTAAAAATCCAAAATTTTATTTTTAATATCCAAAACGTTTTCAGGATCAAAGTATTTCACAGTATCCTTCCCAAGCTCCTTATGGGCATCAATTGCGGAAACCAAACACGGTGTACCACATGACATTGATTCTAAAAGAGGAAGCCCAAACCCTTCCTCGAGAGACGGATTAACATACGCTGCTGCCCCGGATATCAAAGCGGGAACATCTTCATCAGGAATTCGACCTAAAAACTTAACGTTTTTTTCTACACCAAATTTTTGAGGGGCGTTTGCAGAATCTTCATATGCCCACCCAAGTTTTCCTACTACAACTAATTGAGTTTCCTTGTTAGTAAGTTGTTTTAAGGCCTCACTAAATGCCTCTATAAGTCTTGGTAAATTCTTTCTTGGTTGAATTGTGGAAATAAAAATTAGATACCCGTCTTTTAGAAAATATTTCTTTTTGACCCCGCTCACCTCTTCTTGCGAACGCTTATAAAAGTTCTCCCCTACCCCTTCTTCTATAACAGTAATTTTTTCAAAAGGAATGCCCCAATTAGTTTTTAAAATAGCATTTTTAGTTGCATTAGAAGGAACAATCAGTGCATCCGAAAACTTTGAAACGTACCACTCGTGCTTTCCTTTTAAAATTCCTCCGAAGGGGTACCTGTCCGTGTTGAAATTAAATTCCAAACCATGAATCATACCAACATATTTTGTTTTTAGACTTCTAATTATTGGCATGGTGTGGACGGGTGTAAAAAAGATGTCAGGTTTATCTTTTAACAGTTGCCTTGCCAAACTATATTGAGTCCACGAATAATCTTTTTCTACATACTTGATTAAAAAGTTCGGGTTTGAAATTTGAAGGTCAATTTTATCCGATGGCTGATCTACATAGATTGTATAAGTATTTGTTTTATCAACCTTTGCCAAAGCTTCGTAGATGTGTTTTGTATATTTCTCAGGACCTGCCGGGTGCTTGTCGGATAGCTTTTGACCATTAAGACCTATATGCATAACCCCATTATACAATGTAAACCCAGGTAAACCTCGAAAGAAGTGTTAAAATATGCCTATGAAAACTATAGGAATAGACGCAAGGTTTTACGGCGAGGCAGGACCCGGACGGTACGTTAAAGCAATTGTTCAACATTTGGAGAAGGTTGATTGTAAGGATAATTATCTAATATTTTTGACCGCAAAAGGCTACGATTTGTACACACCACAAAACCCCAATTTTAAAAAAGTGTTGGCAAACTATAAATGGTATTCCTTCCAGGAGCAATTTCTTTTTTTAGCAAAACTTTTAAAATATAGGCTCAATATTTTCTACGTTCCTCACTTTAATATACCTGTTTTGTATCCGGGAACTTTAGTAACGGCAATCCCTGATTTAATTATGCATACTTTTAGTACGGAAAAAGGCACAACACTTCCTAAGCCTTATTTTAAATTTAAGAAAATGATATATAAGTTGGTTTTTTGGTGGGCGGTAGTCCGTTCGAAAAAGATAATTGTTCCTTCAAAAGATGTATTAAAAGATTTTAGAAGAGTGTATCCACAAATTCCCGAAGATAAATATGTGTTGGCGTATGAAGGCGTCGATCCTGATTTTCTTTTAGCGGATCCAAATATAAATCCTCAGGATGTGCTAAACAAATTACAAATTAAAAAACCTTATTTGCTTTATGTGAGCAGTGCTTACGAACATAAAAACCTTCCAAATCTTATTAAAGCTTTTAAAATTTTATTGGAGAAATATAGCTTTGAGGGCCAGTTAGTTATTGTAGGAAAGAAAGATAAGTTTTCGGAAAAGATAAAAGAGCTGGTGACGAAAGAGGGTTTGGATAATAAGATTTTAATGCCGGGATTATCTAATTACGTTAAAGACAAAGAAATTGTTGCTCTAAGAACTCAGGCAGATTTATACGTCTTTCCATCTTTGAAGGAAGGATTTAGCTTAACACCGATGGAAGCCCAAGCCGTGGGACTACCTTCTGTAATTTCAAATATAGAGGTGCATAAAGAAATATACGGAGACTCTGTGGTGTATTTTGACCCCCATAACATAGAAGATATTGCACAGAAAATAAATGAGACACTAAAGAGTCCTGAAAAAATAAATGAACTAAAAGTAAAAGGCTTGGAACTGATTAAACAATATAGTTGGGATAATACTGCAGAAATTACTTACGGAGTTTTTGATAAATTGCTTCAATCTGATTAGCTTTAGTCTCCCACGAAAAATGAGTAGCAACAAAACCCGTATCAACGCCTGTATGTTGTTCTACAACTTCACGAATTTGTTTTGCAATATTCTCAGGAGTAAGATCCGTCAAATAATGAAGCCCTTTTATTTCGTCCTTAGCTTTAAATCCCGATACTAGCGCAGGGACATCGCACGCCAAACTCTGCGTTACAACTTTTGGAAAACCCTCAAAACTAGAAGGTATAACAAATATGTCTGAGGCCTGGAAAGAAATGTGTGCCAACGGATACGGAGTGTAACCCGCCATAATCACCCGGTGGGCAAGTCCCGAGTCCTTAATCGTTTCATTTATCTTTCCTATATAGGTAGAATCCCCGGAGCCAACAATCAAAAGTTTGTAATCACCCGGTAAGTATTTCAAAGATTCGACAATTAGAAGAACATTCTTTCGCTCGATCACGGCGCCCTGGTACAAAATAACCTTATCCCAAGTATCCAACCCTAAATCACGCCTGGTTTTTTCAAACTCCTCCTGTCCAACTTTTTTAAAAGTGTGGATATTTACGCCTGTCTCAACAACGTAACATTTACTTGGGTCTGCTTTGTAATGTTCTATCGCCTGCTTCCTGGTATCTTCACTTACAAAAATACACGCATCAGCAGTAGCAACTGCCCATTTATCCGAAAGTTCTGCCAAAGGCCAATCCAGAAACTTGGAAACAACCTTAATTTCCACCTCTCTGTCTTCCAATGCCTTTTTTCGTCCTGCTACAGTATTATGAAAATGGACTACAAAAGGTGTTTTTAATTCTTCTGACTTAGGAAAAAATTTCTTAAGAAGAAGTCTGTATAAGTAAATCCAAATTCCAAAGTGACCGTGGGAGTGAATCAGATCTACTTCGTTTTCGTCTCGCCAAAAAATATATTTAAAAAACAGAAGGACGGCTGATGTAAGAAGCATTGTTCCCTCTAAGGGGGCTCTAATTATAGGATAGACTTTTGTACCTTTAGGCTCCTCGACCTCCCCTGCTCTTGGCCACCTACCACAAAAAATATAGAAAAAATGGCCTAATCTTTCTTGCGCTACCGTAATTTCGTACGGATGCGGGGCTAAACCTTGCCATGGAGGGGGCCAGTCGTAGATAAGTCTTAATATTTTCATGCTAAAACTTCCTGCAATAATTTTTCATACTTATCTAACATTGTATCAAGCGTAAATTCTCTTTCAGCTTTTGATCTTCCGTTTTTACCTAATTCCTTGCGCAACCCCTCGTTTTTTATCAATTGTAAAATCTTCTCTCTCATATCAGCCCAATCCTCAGGTTTAATTACATATCCTGTTTTCCCATTATCAATTGCATCAGGAATTCCACCCATGGCTGTAGCCACAATAGGAAGAGAAGCAAACATTGCCTCAGGCAAGGTCATAGGAAAACCTTCCACACGCATACTGGGCAGAACAAAGATATCTGCATTGAATAATAATTTCATCACATCGTCATAAGAAGTTTTTCCGTAAACTTTTGTCTTTTTACTAATATGTTTTTCGTCCAAATAATCCTTAAATTTTTCCAGATCTTCCCCATCCCCAACTATTTCAAATAGAAAATTCTCATGAGACAGCTCAGTTAAAACATCTGCCAGCTCAAAGATGCCTTTGGACCGTACAACCCTTCCCAAATATATTATTTTTACAGGATTTTCAGTTTCATCTAAAACTTCTTCTACCGGTTCTTCTTTATTAATATTTGCAAATCTTGAAGGGTCAATTCCATTGTGAATAACCACAACCTTATCCCCTATAACAAAAGTTTCTTCCTCCAACTGTTTTTTAACCGCGTTTGAAACAGCAACTATCATATTAGCGCCGAGAATGTACTCCCTTTGTCTCCCAAAAAATTGCCTTACAAAATACTGAATATTTCTTAATGCCCAATACAGGTCCTTCAAAGACCTGATGTTCTGCAGTTGTGTTTTTAACTCGCCGGAAGCAGTACCGTGTGCAATTGACACTGCTTTTACGTTCAGATCGACTTTATTCTTAATAACCCCAATACCTGCACTACTCTGGCTTATGACCAAATCAAAAGGTGTTTTTGAATGATATGACTTGAAAACTTCTACGGATTTCTTCTCCCAACTATTGGGATTTAGTGAGGCAAGCAAATACCTGTAGGACGAAGGTATAAAAACATACTTAACTCCGCCCTGATCTCTTTCTAAAACAATTTTAGTTTCTTTGTTGGGTGTGAAAACAACAATATCGTGCCCGCGCGACGCAAGTCCTTCACAAAGTGTTTTATTTTGAGTCTCAAGCCCGCCAAAGCTTTTATTAAAGGTCGTGGATTTGATAAATACGGCTATACGCATAGATTGATTGTACTATTACTTTCTATACCAGCAACAGCTCTTCCAGTTTTTCTACATTTTTGTCCAGATCAAACATGGTTTGAACTTTTTTATGAGCAGCTTCTGCAAGCCGTTTTCCTAAGCTTTTATCGTAAATAAGTTTTTCAATAGCAGATGCCAGAGCCTGCGCATCTTTCTGCGGTACGAGCAAACCTGTAACACCATCGTCAACAAGGTCGGTAATTCCCCCGGCATCCGTAGTTATAATAGGCAGCTTTGCTACAGCCGCTTCAATAACAACAGTCGGAACACCGTCCGCGTCACCTTCCAATGTTTCAATCGCAGGAAATACAAATATATCAGCGGTTTTATAAAATTCTTTTACCTCTTCAAACGGAGTCCCTTTTCCCTCACCGTGAATATAAACATTATTTTCCAATCCCTGATCGAGAATTGTATCTTTAAATTCCTTATACATGGGGCCGGGTCCTACTAAGTCTATTTGGTGATCAACCCCTTGATCCAACAATAATCTGGAAGCTTCGATAACATATTTAATTCCTTTTTTCTCAACTAGCCTTGTTCCACCTAGAAATATTGAGGGGCGATTCGGTTTTTGCTTAACAGCCAACCCAGAAAATATATTCATATCAATCCCATGGAAAACCTTATAAATCTTGGATGAATTTTTGGGACCTGCGAGTTCAATACACTTTTGCCAGGCAAAGCTGTTGCAGATTGCCATGAATTTTGCTCTATCTGCTTTTTCAGGAATCAAAGTGCCTTCAACAAAAACATCTCGCGCGTGACCTGAAACGCTAAAGGGAATATCTAAAAGAGATGCCGCAACCATAGCTATGGTAGACGGATCAGACAGAAAGTGTACGTGAAGGTGTTCGGGATGGAATTCCTCAATTATTTTAGTGTAACCAAAAGATTTTAAGAGAAGGTACTTATCGGGAATTATCCTAAAAAGTTCCAAAACCTTTTTTGTATGGGTTAAAAAGTATACTGCCGCGGAAAAAGAGTGTATCCAATCCAATCTTTTATATTCAGTAATATCCAAAACTTTTTGGGAAGTGGCACCGGATGCCTTCTTAAGCGAAAGAATTTTAACATCTACATTCCCCCGCTCAAGTAAGGCTGCAACTTCACGTTCGATAAAAGTTTCTGTGAGACGTGGAAATTCGGGAATAAAATACAACACCCTTTTTTTCTCACCGCCTCCGATATTTGCGCTAATTGTTTTTACCGTTACCGTTTCCATTTTTTAATACAGCCGAGGCAGCCATGTAACTGGAATCTTCCTGATTAAATTTATCCAATCCATTTGTTCTCTTTCCCACAGCAAAAAAGGTAAAACCCGCTGACTGAACTTTTTCTTTGTCCAGTAAATTCCTACCATCAAATATTACCGGATGCTTCAATAACGACTTTGCCTTTTCAAGATCCATGCCGGCAAACTGCTTCCATTCGGTTAGTATGATAAGTGCGTCTGCACCTTTCATAGTTTCGTACTCGTCTGTGCAATATTCCACACCTAAATCTCCTAACGCTTTCTTCGCGTTTTCCATAGCAGCCGGATCGTAAACTCTAACGGAAGCTCCGTAACTTCGCAAAGCTCTGACTATTTCGATAGCTACGGATTCTCTAATATCGTCTGTGTCGTTTTTAAACGCCAAACCTAAGCAACCAAATACTTTTCCATTCAAATCTGTGCCGTATTTCCTAGTGACTTTTCTAACGAAATGACTTCTCTGGATCTGATTGACCTCCATCACGCTTCTTAACAACTTAAAGTCATAAGCTTGGTCTGTAGATGTTTTATATAACGCCGCTACATCTTTTGGAAAGCAGCTTCCACCGTAACCAACTCCGGCGTTTAGGAAATGCCTGCCGATTCTTTTATCAAGGCCCATTCCTGTAGCTACTGTTGAAACATCAGCACT
>CAYMCX010000013.1:0-4669 GCA_964389145.1 uncultured Candidatus Saccharibacteria bacterium | reverse complement strand
CGCTAAAAATGCGTTGGACGCGTATTTAATCATCTCGGCTGATCTAAGATCTGCATTTATTATAGGGGAACCTAGATGTGCATATAACTTACTCAGCGTATCAAACGCCTTTTTGTTTTCGGTACCAATTACTGTTCTATCAGTATTTTGCATATCTTCGACCGAACAACCTTCCCTTAGAAACTCCGGGTTTGACGCTACATCAAATTCTATATTTTCCTTTAGATTTTCTTTGATGATGGCTTTTACTTTTTCATTCGAACCAACAGGAACAGTACTCTTTGTAACAACCACCTTATAGCCGTTTAGATGTTTTCCTATTTCTGCGGCTACCGACCAAACTGCGGATAAATCTGCTGCTCCGGTATCCCCTTGAGGGGTACCAACACATATAAAAACAATTTCAGCATCTTTTATTCCCTGCGCAATAGAAGTTGTGAAAGTAAGTCTTTTTTCCTCAATATTTCTTAATACAACTTCAGACAAGCCCGGTTCATAAATGGGCATGTCACCGGACTTTATTCTCTCAATTTTCTTTTCATCAATATCAACCCCGGAAACATCATTTCCCCAATCGGAAAAAACGGCTGCTCCGACCAAACCAACATATCCTGTACCAATTACACATAATCTCATAGGAAAGTACCTCCAAAAAATTTGTTACTTATAGGCCCCTTTAAAGTCGGCCAACCTAATCTTTACCAAGTCTCTCGCCATTTTAAATGCATTGGCAAAAAAGTTTAATCTTGAAGTCTTAACGTACGTCCAAGTCACAGGAACTTCTTTAATTTTGTAACCAAGTTTCCTTGCTATGTACAAAACTTCTACATCAAGAGCTCCAAAATAAGGCTTCTTAAGTTCCTTCTCAAAATTGCCGTATATAACAAGCTTGCCAAAAATTTTCCTTGCTACATCTCTTTTAAAAAGTTTAAAACCACACTGTGAATCTTTTATCCCAGGTAAAGTAATAATTTGAACTAATAGATTAAAGCATCTTCCGATAACATGCCTGTAAAAGGGCTCACCAATTCTTTGGGCACCTTTCCCCTCTCTTGAGGCTATAACAATATCGAATTCCTGATCCCGCATCCAAACGAGGAGTTTTTTTAGTTCTGAGATATGAGCAGAAAAATCAGCATCGGCTAGGTAAAGGTAATTTCCTTGGGCTTCCCCAACACCTGAAATCCACGCACCGGATTTACCCTTGTGAGACAATCTTAAAATTTTGACCTCGGGATTGTTTTTAGAATATTCTTCAACGAGGTCTGCGGTTTTATCGGAGCTACCGTCGTCTGCAACTATAATCTCAAAAGAGTCTGAAAAGTTTCTCATGAAACCAAGCACTTGTGTAAGTGACGAGGTTATTTTGTCCGCTTCGTTGTATGCGGTTATGACAATCGAATACTCCATAGGCTATAAGCTTTTTCTGCGCCAAATAATTTTACTATATACAGTAAAATTCCATATTAACCCTAACACGATACCTATAAAGAACGCAATGTTGGCCACCCAAAAATTATCACCAAAAGTACGTACTGAAAAACCAACTAACCAACTTCTAAAAATAATAGGTACGTATGAAAATGCAAAGTATACTAGCATGCTGACAATTGTTTTTTTGAGTGAAGTTATTTTTCTATCGCTAAAGGACCAGAGATTATTAAAAGTGTAAGTAACCACCATTGCAATTAGACCGGATGCGGCGCTTGCGTAGTTTGATGAAAGTATTGTGAGTCTAAAAATATTGAAAAACCCTAAATCAGTAAATAGTCCCAAAAAACCAACTGCTAAAAACTTAAAAAAGCTCCTACTTTCCCTTAATCTAATCTTTACTACAACTAAGAAAGAGTCCAACATGGTTAATCGTTCTATTTTTGAATCCCCACGATCACGCATTCCAAAAGCTATCGGAATTTCTTTTATCTTTGCACCAAGTTTATGCATTTTATATAACAAATCTATTTTGTAAGCAAAACTTTTCGAGAGTACTTCGTCAAAATTAAGTTTATCTACAAAACCCCTCACTCTTGATGCTTTAAATCCGGTTGTAAAATCATTAATCGTAAAAATACCCAATACTATTTTTGAAAAAAAGCTACCACCCCAGCTTAAAAATTTTCTAATAAAAGCCCATTCCTCGGGAATACTTCCACCTTTCGTAAATCTTGAGCCAATAACGTAGTCGTATCCGTTGTCTATTTCGGCCACTAATCTTAAAACGTCTTTTGGATCATGCTGAAAATCTGCGTCCATTTCTATAAGTACGTCTGCATTCATTTCTTTCATAGCATGCTTAAATGCATAAAAATACGCGGCCCCTATGCCCGCTTTCTTTTCCTCCAACAAAAGGTGAAGGTTAGGATATTTACTGCCAAGATTGCGAACAACATCACCGGTACCATCGGGGGAATTTCCGTCTACTACTAATATGTGAAATTCGTGATTGGAATTATTTTTAACTGCATCAAAAACGGCTGGTATTAATCGACCGACATTTTCTGCTTCGTTATAAGTAGGAACAACAATGATAATTTTCATACTTTTAGAAAAGGTTCAGGATTGTGAAAATAATGAAGAAGACCACGAACCCAAATAGAATATACTCTCCTATTACGGATTTATGAAGTCTACCCTCTTTCATGTGGTGGACTAACCCCCAGGTTATAAAAAGTACAGATCCGGCGCCGGCGGCAATGGATTGATAAAAGTAGTTATGGGTAAGCCAAATGAAAGGAACCAAAACAAGGGCCAAACCAATTGTCAGTATTGTGTAATGTAATAAATGCTTTTCAGAGCTCATATTTATAGTATCTTACCAGGCATCAACGCGAATAACATACCTACCAAACTCATAAGCAGAAAGATGATGTGTGCAAGGGAATGTCCGGAAAGTTTGGCTATTGCATGCCTTCTTGAATACCAAACGTCTAGCAATATGAGTATAACTAAATAACTTATAAACAATATTCCAAGCATTTTTATCGACGAAGTAACTCCTAAAGCCGGAATTTGATTTTGTTCCATCTTTAGGGGAACTGATTGTCCTAAAAAGTTTGGTACCTCTGCAGATACCTCTTGCGGGATTTGGACAGATGATTTGGTGGAAGCGCTTTCTAAGATTTTTTTCTGATCCTCAGCAGTAGCTAGGTTATTTACATCTCTGGGCCGCCCAAACATCTGAACAACGAGGGTGGTTTGATACCCATCCAAAGTCCCGTTTACAACGGCCAACCCCATTTCATCGTAATTTTTACTTAATAAATTTTCTCTATGTGAGGGGGAGTTATACCAAGCATCTACAACATCACGGGAATTTCCAAAGTTTTTAGCTAGATTTTCGCCGGCGTACGAATAATCATAACCAACATCTAATATAAAATCCCACGGCTCAGTCCCATCTGGAGCTACGTGCGACCAATAACCGTCTTTAAACATATCCTGCGCTTTCTTTTCCGCAGCCACAGTCAGTTCGGGATTTAAAACTAATTTCTCAAGCCCTGCGTCCTCTCGCCTTGCATTTGTAAGTTCTAATAGCTCCTTTAGGTGTATATCAGACGCATAGCCCAAAACTCCCGGGAATACTTTAGTAAAGCCTTTTATACCAAGCAAAATTGAAAGGAAGATAACACAGTATATTGTTAATGATCTCTGAGACAAAAGCTTTGCCCTGGTTTTATGGTGTTTGTGTGGAAGAAAATGATGAATGAATTGATATTTTTCAATTGCATCCGGGTCTTTGCGCCACTTTGCAACCTTTTGTTTCTTTGGCAGGATACTGGTCATTAATAGAATTATATGTGTTTGTGCATTTGCGTACAAGGTGGAGGTGCAAGACTACTCGGTGATAATGATAGGATCGCCAGCGGTTATTGCAACAGTGTGTTCAAAAAGTCCTGATAAACTTTGGTCCTTAGTCTCAAGAGTCCAGCCATCTTCTGCAATTACAAGCTCAGGATTACCTTTTTGGTATATAACCTCAATTGCCAGAACCATCCCCTCTTCCAGGACGATACCCTTGCCCTTTTTTCCATAACCAGGAACATAGGGGTCTTCGTGAAGCTCTTTTCCCACACCATGTCCAACCAAATCCCTGGAAACAGAATACCCAGCCCTTTCTATTACCTTTTGGATGGCATTAGAAACATCCCCCATCTTTGCCCCTGAAATACAGTTAAATATGGCCTCTTTTAAGGCTCTACGACCCGTTTCTAGGAACTTTTCCTCCTTATTCGCGTCTACTTCCATTGTATAGGCCAAATCGGTGTGAAAACCCTTATACAACGCGCCTAAATCAATGCTTACAAGGTCACCATTTTTGAGACTGTAACCGTCAGGAATACCGTGCACAATCCCCTGATTTACGTTAATGCAGGTCGTAAAAGCGTAATCTTCTACTGTTTTAAAAGATGGAAAAGCACCCGCATCTTTTATTGTTTTTTCGGCTATTTTGTCTAATTCTTTAAGAGTTACGCCGGTTTTTACCGCTGCTAAAGCGTTTTTAAGAGCCAGGGCTGTGATCTTACCGCCTTCCCTCATTATTTCTATGTCTTGTTTGCTTTTTATTGAAATCATAGATTAGTAGATTTTATTAGCAGAATGCGCTCTTTCTTCAAGAGCTTTAACAACAGATTCAAACACTTGATCGGGGGAATGCTCGGCATTTATTTCC
>CAYMCX010000012.1:0-15417 GCA_964389145.1 uncultured Candidatus Saccharibacteria bacterium | reverse complement strand
CGATGTTAGGCGGAAGAGCAGCGGAAGAAGTTGTTTATAACGAAATAACAATTGGAGCCGCTGATGACATAGACAAGGCTACTCAATTGGCAAGAAAAATGGTTACCTCTTACGGAATGAGTTCGCTTGGTCCTATTTCTTATGAAGGAAAAGATTCTAACCCTTGGCTTGCACGAGAATTTAGTGAACCAAGATTGAGTCAGACTAAAGCATCACAAATAGACGATGAGGTTAAAAAAATAATTGATGAAATGTATATCAAAGCAAAAGATATTTTGAGGGGTAAGAAAGAAGTGTTAGATAGAATTGCGAATAAACTACTGGAGAAAGAAACTATTGAGATGGAAGAATACCAAACGCTTCTGAAAGATAATGTTTCGGAGTAGTGAGGTATAATTTTTCAAGTGAAAAAACTATTACTTATTGATACTTTTAACTTTCTGCACAGGGCTTATCATGCACTTCCTCAAAGCTTTAGAGATCCTCATGGAGATCCGGTTAATGCTGTGTATGGTGTAACTTCGATGCTTATTAATGTCTTGGACCTCTTGAAACCGGACTACGCTATTGCAGCATTGGATGGAATGAAGCCAACATTTCGTGTGGAAGATTTTACTGCTTATAAAGCCCATAGAAAGCCAATGGAAGAAAACTTATCAAGTCAAATACCCAAAGTGTTTGAAATATTGGATGCGTTTGGGATAAAAAGTATTGTGGTCGATGGTTATGAAGCTGATGACGTTATCGGCACAATGGCTGTTCGATTTGCAAGTGATTCTAATCAGGCAATTATGGTTTCCAATGACAGGGATTTGTGGCAACTAGTAAATAAAAATGTGATGGCGATGATTCCGTCTACTACAGGTAAAGCTGAGTGGGTTGGTCACGATGAGGTTATTAAAAGACTTGGTCTTGAGCCACATCAGGTTCCTGATTACAAAGGTTTACGGGGAGATCCCAGTGATAACATTCCGGGTGTATATGGTGTGGGTGAGAAAACGGCAATAAAACTAATTCAGGAATATGGTTCTCTGGAGCAAATTTATGCAAGTATTGATAGTGTGAAACCTGAATCTCTTCGTGAGAAACTTTTAGGGAATGCGGAAGAAGCGGTTATGAGCAAAAAACTAGCAACGATAATCACAGACGTTCCTGTAACGGTAAGTATTGAGGAATGCGAGTATCACGATTTTAATAAAGTAAAAGTGAAGGATGTTTTGGAGAGGTACAATTTCAAGTCTTTAATACGCAGACTTGGTTTTGCTCCTCAGAATGAAGTTCCGGTTAAGGAAGTTCCAGAAAATCAAACCGCGTTATTTTAGAAACTTATGCCTACACAAGAATTTGCTCTGCAAATAGCCAAGATCCTAAAAGAAAAATACCCGGCCCCGGTAACAGAGCTTAATTACGAGAATGAAATGCAATTGGCTGTTGCCGTCATGCTTTCTGCTCAAACTACTGATAAAAAAGTTAATCAAATTACCAAAACTCTTTTTCAAAAATATAAAACATGGGAGGACTTCGCTGAGGCTGATCTAGCCACTCTTCAAAAAGACATCCGTGGGGTTAATTTCCATATTGGAAAAGCTGACCGTTTGATAAAAGCAGGAAAAGTTGTTTTGACTGAATTTGGCGGAGTTTTACCACGTACTATTCCTGAATTAATTAAGATTCCGGGGGTTGCGAGAAAGACTGCGAATGTGATTATGCAGGAATTGTGGGGGATTGCCGAAGGAATTGTTGTGGACACCCATGTTACGAGGGTTTCAAATAGGTTGGGGTTAACAAAGGAGACGGATGCGGTAAAGATCGAAAAAGAATTGATGAATTTATTACCCAAGAAATATTGGAGAAATTACTCGGGTGCTGTTGTATTACACGGAAGATATGTTTGTGTAGCGAGAAAACCTAAATGTTTAGAATGTGCTTTGAATAAGTTATGTCCGTCAGCTTTTGTAGATAGTTAGTAGATAAATACAGAGCCGGTATCCCCTGATTCTTTTTCCCTAAAGTTCCACATCTTATCTTTGGTGAAAACCATTTCGTACGTTTCACCCGGCGCGAGAACTCTTGCCGCGCCAAATTCTTCAAACTTTATTTCGGTTTGCTCAATTGTGATTGTTTTATCCGTTTTGTTTATAAAAGTTACCTTTTTATTTAAATATCCTGTACCCGCTTTTGGTGAAAAGCCCTCATTAGTATATTTGATCTCTAATCCGCTCGAGTCGGTTGATGTTGTTTCCGGCTCCGGGGCAACTTCTATGTTTTTAATTTTGTTAATCTCCAAAATTACCTGACTCTGGAAATCCTGAGAATTTGCAACTTCCATTGGCTTACCGTTTAAAAAGAAAGTTGGAGTAAAACTTAGATTTAACCCGTTTGCGTCCTGTATGTCGCTGTTTACCTGTGCGGCAATAAGGCTTGAAGCAGAGTCCTCTTTAAATTTATCAATATCTAGACCAACTTCTTTTGCGTAATTAATTAGGTCACTGTCTGTTAATTTAGTATTGTTTTCATATAATATTGCTGAATATTCCCAGAATTTATTTTGAATTCCTGCGGCTTGTGCAGCAAGTGCCGCTTTTCTAGCATACGGGTGTTGGGGAAGTGGGTAGTGTCTGTAGGCTACCCGTAGTAACCCGGAATTATTTTCATATAAAGATTTAATTGCAGGTTGAAAAGCTTTACAGGCCGGGCACTCGTAATCTGAGAATTCAACAAGTGTTATAGGAGCGTCATAACTTCCTAAGATATATGTATGTTCCTTTATTAATTCCTGTTCATTTGCCGGTTTTAGAACGGGCTGTTGTGAGGGAGGCGGGTTTTTCTGACCGGCAATTATTATGCCGACAAAGAGTAAAAGAGTTATTGTTCCGATAACGAATACCGGTATGTTTCGTTTTATGATATCCATAAGATTTACTGAAAAATCTTTCCTAAACTAGGCAGTTTGTAAGTTCCGTATTCACCAAATTTATAGGCTGTTTATTATTAATCAGCACTTCTATAACATTTAACGCAGCCATCCGAGACATTTGAATCCGTGCTTCTCTTGTAGCACTTGCGATGTGCGGTGTCAAAACTACGTTTGCTAATTTTACCAGATCCGGGTGAATTTTGGGCTCTTCTTCGAACACATCGAGGCCTGCTCCCTCTATACATCCTTCTTTTAATGCTATCGCCAAAGCTTCTTCGTTTACAACAGGTCCGCGTGCTGTATTAATAAGTATTGCGTCCGGCTTCATTTGTTCAAATTCCTTTTTTCCTATTAGATGTTTTGTTTCTTCGGTTAAATTTACATGTAAAGAAATTACGTCAGAGTTACAAAGTAATTCGTCAAGTTCGACCCTTTTTGCTCCCTTTAAATCTTCGGGGAGGGTGCTCGCATGTTTATCTGTATAAAGAACTTTCATCTGCAACCCGTGCATACACATGCGGGCAAAATGTTGTCCTATTCTTCCAAACCCTACAATCCCCAAGGTCTTTCCCATAAATTTAGGGCCTAAGAAAATCATTGGATCCCAGCACTTGTAGTTTCCTTCTCGCGTAAACTTATCCGACTCCACAATTCTTCTTCCAACTGCAAGCATTAAAGCTAGGGAATGTTCGGCCACCGCTTCCGTTAAATTGCCCGGAGTGTTTGAGACAAAGATCTTGTGTTTGGTAGCGGCTTTTACATCTATGTTGTCGTACCCTACCGCGTAATGGGCAATAATTTTTAGGTTAGGTCCCGCGGCCTTCATAACCTCTTCTGTTATTTGATCGGGAATTACAGGAATAATACCGTCAACTCCTTTTACAGCTTTTATAAGTTCTTCCGGGGATAATGGAATTCCTTTCCTGTAATCTAATTCAATTTCAGGATGTTCCTTTAGAAGTTCAATTCCTGCTTGTGGTATTTCTCTGGTTATTAGTACTTTCATAAAAATATTTATGCCCGGTTATTTGAACCAAAGAGCATAATCTTTCCTTCCACAATTTCCTGTACCGCTTGAATTGCAGGTGTCGACAGTTTATAAATTGCCACCTCGTCACTGCCGTTTAAACTTTTTTGTAATGTGTTTTTAAAAGCTACTCTCATTTCAGAATTCACGTTTACTTTTACGATGCCCATCTTTACGGCTTGACTTACCTCGCCATCGTTTATTCCACTCCCCCCGTGAAGGGACAAAAATGTATTTGGTAACTTATCTTTTATCTTTTTAAGAATCTCTAAGTTTAAATGAATCTCTTCTGCGTATAGTCCGTGCAAATTTCCTATAAAAGAGGCAAACGTATCAACATTAGTTTTTTGAACAAACTCCGCTGCCTGTTCGGGATTTGTGTAGTGACTTCCTGCCTGGAATTTTTTGGGATCTTCTTTTGTATGATCGGCGGAGCTTCCCTCAATATGATCTATTTCACCTTCAACCAGTACATCGTTTTTATGAGCGTACTCAACTACTTCTTTTGCTATTTTTACGTTTTCATCAAAAGGGAGTTTACTTCCGTCAAAGTGAACATAATCAAAGCCTGCTTCTATTGCCGAAACACAGGAATCTAAAGAGGATGCGTGATCAAGATTTAAAATTATTGGGAGTTCCAATTCTTGTCTGTAAATACGCACCAATGCGGATAACTCCTTTTTTCCAATATACGCAACCTCTCCTTCTGATGCTTCTATTAGTATGGGTGCGTTAAGTTTCTTCGCAGCTCCTAAAACAGCGCGAAGGGTCTCGATATTGCATGCATTGAACGCGCCAATAGCGTATCCGGACTTATGTGCTTTTGTAAGTAGTTCTTTAGCTTTCATAATTGATCATTTCTTTAATTTCTTTTTGGTTTTTTAAGCCGTGAATAGCACCTATTTCCCTTATTACGCTGCTGGAATTAACCACTCCCCATCTTACTGCTTCTCTTAAAGGTCTACTGTGAATTATAGCTGCTAAAAAGCCTGAAGAGAAAGCATCTCCTGCTCCAGTTGTATCAAGTATGGGTTTATTTTGGTGATAAGAGGGCTCGTGTATTAAATCTTTTCCATCGTATGCACTTGCGCCATTTCCCCCGTCAGTTATTACAGTTAGTTTTGGTCCTAATTTTTGTAGGTTTTTATGTAGCTCCAGTAGTTCTGCATTTTCTGTGAGTTGTATCGCTTCATCTTTATTCACAAAGAGAATGTGTGTGATTTGAAGGAAATCACAAATTGCTTCTACCCCTCCTTTTAAGTGATAAGTTCCGGGATTAAAAGCTACTCCTACTTTTGGATTTTTATTTAGATATTCCACCAATTCTTTTTGAAAACCCTCAAAGTTTTTTCCAATAGAGGAGTAATAGATCCATTTGGGCGGACCCCAGTTTCTTACTTTATAGTCTCTTTTTTCGTGATAAATAAAAATTGTTCGTTCTTCTCTATAGACGATGATAGGGTGAATATCTGTTAGCGTATCTTTATTTTTTAAACAGTATTTTGTGTTAACCCCAATAGCGTTTAGCTCATCAATAATTCTTTGTGCGTTTTGGTCATCACCCACCTCTGTGTAAACGTGGGTATCAACTCCCAACATCTGTGTTCCTACCGAAACATTTAAAGCATTTCCGGCAATGGATGTGTTAAAGGAATCTACAGGAATTTTGGTTCCGTGTATGAAACATATTTCTCCGTTTTGTTCTGTTGCAAAATTGTCCTCAACGCTAAGTATCTGATCAATGGACGAATCTCCTATTGCGAGTAGTTGAATTTGTTCTTTTTTCATTTGAGCATCTCCGTAATTACTTTTCTAATGTGCTTAGCATTTAGTTCGTACTTCTCCAGTAACTCTTCATATTTTCCGGATTCTCCAAAAGAATCTTTCATTCCCATTCTAGTAACCGGTACAGGCATGTTTTCGCTAAGAAGTTCACAGACTGCACTTCCCCAACCTCCTGCGATTTGATGTTCTTCCACCGTGATTACTTTTTTAGTTTTTCCTGCAGACTTTAAAATAGTGTCTTTGTCTAAAGGTTTTATAGTGGAACAATTTATAACGTCACAGCTAAACCCATCTGCGGCCTTTAGCACTTCGGCCAAAATCGGCCCACACCCAATTAACGTAATGTCGCTGCCCTCTCTTAGTAGAGTGGCTTTGCCTATTACAAAGTTTGTATTTTCATTTGTTAGAGTTGGGGTGGCGTCCCTGGTTAGTCTGATATAAACTGGCCCTTTGTATTCTGCCGCAGCCTTTACTATCTTTTTAGTTTCTATTGCGTCAGCCGGTGCTAAAACGACAAGATGGGGGAGAACCCTCGTGAGTGCGATATCTTCCATTGCCTGATGCGTTGCTCCGTCTTTTGAAGCAGAAAAACCTGAGTGAGTTCCTACTATTTTCACATTTTCGTTTGAGTAGCAAATGGACGTTCTTATTTGTGCCCAGTTTCCGTATGGTGAGAATGCTGCATAAGAAGATATGAAAGGGATTTTTCCTGAGGAAGCAAGTCCTACCGCGATACCTGCCATATTTTGTTCGGCCACAGCTACCTGAAAAAACCTATCGGGGAATTTATTCTCAAATTCTTGAACGCGTGTGGATTCTGCAAGGTCTGCAGTTAGTGCAACTATTTCCGGATGTTCTCCGCCAAGCTCTAATAAAGCCTCGCCGAAAGCATCTCTAAGAGATTTAAGGGCAGTATCATTCATAGGACTTTTATTTATTATTCCTCTACGATTGTTTCTTCTGTGTCTTCCTGTGATGTATCAACTGCATCGTCGCAGTCAGTTACTATCTCTTTGGACGCCTCAAACGTAATTTCGTAATCAGTTTTACTTACTGCAACCAAATCTACCGGCAAATTCAACTGTTGGGTAACCATACAATTTTCAGCGAGGATTGTTTGCTTAAGAGAAATTAATAATTCATTGTTTTCTTTGTTTTCGTAGACTTTTTTAACCTTTAATTTGGAACCGCCCCTATCAAGTGTTGCTGTCGAAACTCCTATCAGATACTCGCGGCTAAAATCTATTTTTTCACCTAAAGCTAAATTACCTGTTGGATCTACTGTCTTTAGAAAATCTTCCAGTTCTTCTTGGCTTTTTATTACTCTTCTTTGTTTGTCGATTTGTCCGGAAACATCTACTACAACAGGGAAACCTTCCAGTCTTCTGACCTGAGGCCCTCTGTTAAATATCTTAGAAAGTTCAAAGTCATCCTTCATCAAAAAATAACCGGCACCTAGGATTAGCAAAACTAATATTATTACCGGAAGCAAGCTTATGTACAAAATTAGGGATTTCTGCGGAATTAAAGATTTATTATTCATACTCACTTTCAATCTGGCCTTCAAGACTTCTAAGCTGTTTTAAGGCTTGTTTAGCTTCTAATTGATTAGGAGCCTTTCCGTGCCAATTAAATTGATACTGCATAAAGTCTACTCCCTTTCCTGGAATCGTATGAGCTATTATAACAGTTGGACGTTGCGCAACCGCCTTAGCCAAATTACAGGAATTTACTATTTCTTCGATATTATGCCCATCTATTTCTATAACATACCAGTTGAAACTTTCCAATTTTTCTCTTAGAGGTTCCAATGGCATTATCTGTTCTGTTGTACCGTCTATTTGAATATTATTGCGGTCAATAATCCAAGTTATGTTGTTTAAATTATACTTTGCAGCAAACATTGCCGCTTCCCAAATTTGCCCTTCGTTAAGTTCGCCGTCACCTGTCATACAGTAGACTCTTCGTGGGTGTTTGTCCAATTTCGCTGCCAGTGCAATTCCAATTGCCTCAGAAAGGCCTTGCCCCAGTGGTCCGCTGGAATTTTCTATTCCCATATCCAAATTCTTATGGGGGTGTCCTTGAAGTTTACTATTTATTTTTCTTAAGTTTTTTAGTTCACTTTTTGGGAATTTTTCTTTTAAGGCTAGAGTTACATACCAAACAGGACAGATGTGCCCGTTGGATAAAATAAACTTGTCTTCGTCCTGCAAAATATGGAAATATAAAGCGGAAAATATATCAGCCGTACCTAAAGATCCAGCGGTATGTCCGGAACCTGCTTCCAGAAGCATTTTTATCACTTCTTCTCTGATTTTTGTTGCAGTTCTTTCGAGGTCAAGAACTTTGACATTCTCGCAATATCTTTTTACTTTGGGCATTAGACTGAGTATATAAGGTTTAGTTTATGTGATCAAGGTAGGGTAAATTCTATCCCAGACTTTTAACGTAATCCAAAACTTCTTGAGGAGTAGTGCAAACTTTCATCATGCTTTCCTCACCTTTTGTGAGTAAAAAATCACGGCGCATTAAGTCCAAAAAGTTTTTCCAATGCTCACCAAATAGGATGATGGGCTTATTGTCGGGTTCGTGAATCCAGGAACTTATCCAGGTCATTCCAAGTTCACTTAGAGTTCCTATACTACCTTTAAAGACGACATGGAGTTCTGTGGTTTGTAGCATGACCTTAGTTCTATCAAAATAGTCTAAGGTAATGATCTCTTCGTCAAATCCGTTTTCTTGGTCAACCCCTTCGTAATGTCTTTTCGGTTTGTTTGGGTGGTACGTAACTGCCCAAGCTCTTTTTCCGACTTCATGAGCTCCTTGTGTTGACGCTTTCATTACCCCAGGACCGCCACCGTTAATAATTACATACCCTTCGTTCGCCAAAAGTTTAGCCGTCTCGTACGCGTCTTTATAGGTTTGATCTTCGGGTTCCCATGCAGCACCTCCCAAAAAAGCGATGCGGCGTATTTTCGTTTTTAGCTGTGACGTGGGAACTGAGTTTCTTGTTGCACCGACTATTGGATTTTTTTGCATTTGAGCAGTGTCTTTCATACCAAAAATTGATGAGCCAATTACAACATCATTTGCTCCTGCTTTCAAGACATCGTCCATGTTATCCGCGTCAATTCCGCCATCTACCTGAATGGAAAATTTTGGATATTTTTTTCTGAAATCTTTTATTTTTTCCAAAATTCTATAGTCAAACTCCCTACCCTGGCCGCCTGGCTCAACACTCACAAATTGAACGTAACTTACGTCATTAATATATGGATCAAACGCACTAATAGGTGTGTTAGGCCCAAGGGACAGTCCAACCTCGTATCCAAGAGCTTTAGCTTTCTTAATAAATTCGGAAATATTTTCAGCTTCTACCTGCGTACACACTCTTGTGACGTTATTTAGTTTCTTCTTTAAATAATCCAGAGGTTTGGAAACCATGAAATGAAGCTCAAGAGGAACTTCAACATCAAATGAATCAAATTCTTCAATGTTTAAATAGGTACTTCCCTTTACCAGAACATTATCTGCGACGTCGATTTGTATACGCGCGGCATTTTTTCCTACTAAACCGATTTTTCTTTTAATTTTTTGTAGATCTGTTTCTAAAATTACCGGGATGACCATAGGGCAGTACTTTCAACTTTTTGCAGGCGTCTCTTATGCCTTTCTTCTTCGCTAAAATCTGTGTTAAGCCATGTTTCCGCAATTTCGTAGGCTTCTTTCTCCGAAATATAATCTGAGGGGAGTGCGAGAACGTTGGAATTGTCGTCGTTTCTGGAACTGGCCGCCTGTTCTTTTTTCCAGGATAGAGCAGCTCTAATTCCGTCAAACCTGTTTGCATACATACTAACCCCAACGCCATTTCTACAAATGACAATGGCTTTGTCTTTGGGTTCTAATTGTAGTTTTTTTATTACAGGAAATACGTAGTCTGGGTAATCGTCGTCTTTTTTTAATTCGAACGGACCTTCGTCTGAAACTTCGTATCCGTTTTCCTTAAGATACGCAGTTAGACTGTTTTTTAAATTATAGCCTCCATGATCGGCAGTTAGGTAAATCATAGAAATGAAAGAATTATTCTGATAATAACATATGCAGGAAGATACATTACGAAGGTGTGTCTCTTAATGAAGGCGCTTCGTTTGTAGCCTATCCACAAAATAACAAACATACCTAATGTAAAAACCATCTCAAACCCCGCTCTATCCAAAAGCTCTTTATTCCAGAAATTACCAAGCCTTCCTATTGTTTGTCCAAGGGGCAAAACGACTGCCGCTAAATTTAGCCATTCAGAAACGTTTTGTTTTTTAGATTTAAGATAAATTGATATAGCTATGCCGCCAAGAGCGATTCCGCCTATGATTCCCAGACCACCCTTCCATAACTGGAAAACTCGAATCCAATCTTCGGAATAATATTGGTAATAATCGATTACGTGGTAGATTCTTGCTCCTACAACTCCCGCAAGAACTGCCCAAAACAGCGCACCCCACAAAATCTCCGGATCCTTTTTTTGATCTTTAGCGAGTTTTTCGCCTAATAAGGCGGATATTAGAATGGCTAGGGATATTATAAGTCCGTACATCACAGGTAATTGGTTTTTACGCCAACGTAAAACTGTAAAAAAGAATCGCAGTTAGTGCCAGAATATAGATCATAACGTGATTTCTTGCGGGTTTATTCTTAAGTGCCCAGAACCAGCTATCGTAATCGCCCGCAAAGTAAAGTTCAGTTAGTCTATAAATTGAGTTGGCAAAAGTGGAAAGGATTAATGCTTTGACAAAGTAATTTGGTGCTACGGAAACACCAAAAAGTGTTATGCCTACCATGGCCAGTTGAAATACAACGCTGTGTAGGGTTCGTTCTCCCATGTCATTCTTGTGATATTGAATATACTGAAGGGCGTTTGAGAAGTCCCTGTGTTTTATATATGCTGTTATGGTTTTTGAAAATTCAGCTTGAGGTTCTATCACGTAGGCGTATATAAAGTAATCCAAGTCCAAAATAAAAGTACCAAGTAATGATCCGACAAACACAAAACCAATCGTAAATGGACTTCTAAGTACTTGTACCGCTATTAAGGCTATTGCTACCGTTAAGGATAAGAAAAGAGGAACTTTATAAATACCCAACCAGTTTTTATTCATTACTTAAATTGTAGAGGAATCCTATTTATCCTTCAACTTTTTCAACTCGGTAAGTTTCCACATAAATAACTTTCCCTTTGTCGTTGCGTGTTCTGATGCCAGCACATACTCACGCGCTTGCTCCAGTAACGCTCTATCTTCGTTTTTGGCTAGTTTGATGTAGAGTGCTCTGTGAGCTTGGTCTCCAAATTCTTCAGCAAGTCTGTTTCCATAAGCTTGGAACTCATAAGTGTTTCTAACGTCTCTCGTTACCGGTTTCTTTTTTAAAATATCTGAAATATTCTGCATTTTAGTAGCTTCCTCTTTTTTGTAGATTGTACATATCAACAATTTCAGTTAGGGAAGTGGTGTCTTCAGGTTTTTTATCTCTGCGAAATTTCATTAAGCGAGGGAACCGCAAAGCATACCCCGCGCTATGTGATGCTGATTTTGAAATCTCGTCAGCTTTGAGTTCCACAACTACTTTAGGTGTGACCCAAACATCCGGATCAAAAACCTTAAGTGAGTCAACGTTTGCAGGCTTTTTCTTCAAAGTTATTTTATCTAACTCTTTTTTGAGGGTTATAAAATCTTCGTCTTTAAGTCCGGTGCCAACTTTGGTAATTGTTTTTATCGAGTCAGACTGCGGATCATAAATTCCTGCCAGGAATCCTCCAATCCCAAAGTCTGCTCTGACGCCGCGTCCGTGATAGTACCCAAGAATGACCGTATCAAAAGTATCCTGAAGCGTATTTGATTCCATCTTCTTAAGTTTGACCCAGGTAAACGCACGCGCTCCTGCTTGGTAAGGTGCATCCGGTTTTTTTACGACGACACCCTCAAGACCTTTTTCTTTTGCTTCGTCAAAAAACTCAAGTAACTCTTCAACGTTTGAGGTTAGTAATCTGGTATCCAGTTCCAGTACTTTTCCCGGTTTAAGAACTTTTTTAAGTATTTCCCTGCGTGTTTCCAAGGACTCGTTAACCAGTGACTTTCCGTTTAGAAATAAAATATCAAACACAAAATATCTTAGAGGTATATCTTTTACCATTTCCGCAATGTTGTGTTTTCGCTTTCTTTGCATGATTTCTTGGAAGGGGAGGAAGTCACCTGATTCTTTGTTATAACCAATCGCCTCTCCGTCTAAGATTACGGACTGGGCATCCAATTGTTCTAAAGCAGCTTCCACTATGTCTGGGTATTGGTAAGTGTTTTCTTCCAGATTTCTTGTGTACGTCCTCACAAATGGTTTTTTCTTGGTATCAACGCCAAAAAGGCTTCCTTGTTCTATATCTGTACTCTTATCTTCTTTTTTCCTATCCATGTGAAGCTGAACGCGTGTTCGATCGAATTTATACTCTGCTGAAACCGTTCCCATTTTCTCTATTATTTCCTCAGGGCTTGCCAGTCTTTGGCATCGTTGTGGCATGATGGGAACTCCCGTCTCTATTTGTATTTTCTCCAGCCCTTTTAGGCCTTCGTTTACGATTGTGCTTGTTATTAAGCCAATTTCCGGATGAAGATTGTAGGTCATTTCGATTTGTTCTTTAGTTTCTTTATTTCCACCAACCCTTTTATTAAGGGCATCAATTACTGTAAGTTCCGTAAAACCAAGGCGGGTTGTTCCTAAGATTATTCTGACAATGTATTTGGCCGAAAGTTTGTCTAATTTTGCTAGTACTGCTGTTGCTTTAATTACTTTTGATTCCTGAGACCCTGTGCCTGTAGTTTCTGCCAATTCCAGTAGCTTTGCGTGCACTTCGGATACGCTAAGTTCGGATTCTTGTGCTGGCGCAAGATCGTAGGCCACGTCGCCTAAATCCCCGGCTTTTGCGTATTTCTGTTCAATCTCGTTCTTGTCTGCTTTGTAGGCGTTTTCCAGGATTCTTACCATCATTCTTTCTGCGATGTTAAATTTGGGGGATACGTACAAAGCTTTTAAATATCCTAACGAGAGGTAAATACCCCTATCAACCTCTTTTTTATCCATTGTCCCAAGCATTTCCTGGAGGATTGCAGTAATCTCGAGTCTTTTAGAAGTGGACTCAAGTTTGTTCATGTATTCCGAGAACTGTGTAATTTTCATAAGGTTATTCTATCAGACGGTGTTAAATTAACTCGTATCTGGAGGATTTAGTGCTGCCGTTTTTTACAATAATTTTCTTGGTAAGCAGTGCCTTGAGGTCACGAAGAACAGAGTCTTCAGATACTCCCGGGAAGACTTTCGCAAAATCTTTATTCTGAATTTGGCCGTAATCTTGTAGGAATTCAACGATTCTTTCTTGTCGTGACGTAAGGCTTATTCTGCCGGACACTTTTGCCACTTTGGTATCTCTGGCGAGTAGCAACACCTTTTCTTTAACGTTACTAAGTTCTGACGATACAATATCCGTAAAGTATTCAATCCATTTTGTGAGTTCTTCCTCACTATCACAGCTTTGACTTAGTTTTTCGTATTCGCGTTTTGTATTTGAATACCCTTCCTCTAGTGAAAGATAGTTTTTAAAGGAATATCCGCCTGAGTTTAATATTAACCGCACGACTGAATTTGAAACGAGAAAGTTAGCTTGTTCAAAAGGAAGAATTGATTCCAGTTGGATTTTTAGTATTGAAGCGACTATAACAGGATGCGTTTCTTTTCCATCTAGGCTGTTAAACCAATCTGTAAGTTCCACTATCTTTGCAAGAATCTCCTCCGGCTTTGCTTTTTTTGAAGTGTGCCTGTTTCTGTATGATCCACTTCCTTCTGCTCCTCCCAAAATTATTTTGTGTATTTCCTTAAAATGTTTCTCGTCCAGTTCGTGAAAATCTTTCATGGTTTCGACGTGCTCGAGAGCCTCTGAGAGGTTTTTAACAAGATTTGGGGTAGGGACCACTCCGTCTAAGAATTTCTTTACATCGTCTTGTCCGATGTTTGTGCCCATGTACTTTAATGAACCATACACGGCTTTTAATCGTGCGTCCTTTCTCAGCTGTCGCTCCCAGTTAGGTAAGATCGGGGTAGTTTCAATTATGGCTTTGCAGTAGCCAATTTGGGAGATATTGTTTAATATTTTACCTGTAATAGAGTATTCTGGCAGATACATTTAAATAATTCTCGCACATTTACCGCAAATAGGGTATAAGTTTAGGCGTATTGTGGGGTTATATTTATAAGCTCGTAGCCACTTTCTAGGGCTTTTTGCATCTCTGTTGTAGTAATAATCGTTTGATGGCTTTTTACGGCCTTTAGAACAGCTTCCTCGTGCCTTTCATCCAGCTCAGAAAACACGTCGTCGAGGAGAAGTAGGGGTTTTTGGCCCAATCTTTCAACAAAATAGTCAATTTCAGCTAGTTTTAGGGCTAAGATTGCCGATCTTTGTTGTCCCCTGGACCCAAATTCCGAGATATCAAAGTCATTAAGTATAATTTCAAAGTCGTCCCGATGTGGGCCGATTAGTGTATTTTTTGCCGCCAGCTCACGTTCCTGATACTCGTGAAGCCGTTCAAAGGTAATATCACTCTTAATATATTTCAAAGTGAGCTTTGTTTCGGCGTTATTCAGATCTATTCCATATGAAATTAACTTTTTTGCCAGGAAAGAAATTAGTTCTTCGCGGTGGTTCTGGATTAAAGTGCCATTCTGAACAATCTTAGTATTCCAATAACCTAATTCTTCTTTACCACGGCCTGTTTCTCTTATTTTCTCCAGGACTTTATTTCTTTGTCTGATAGCCAGTATGTAATCCGTATGGTTTTTTTTGTAGTCAGAAGATATTTGATACAGAACATTATCAAGATACCTTCTTCTGGCAGCGGGGGATCCCGTTAGTACCTCAATGTCTTCTGGCGAAAATATTACTGTCTTTAGTTGTCCGGCAAATTTTTGGATTGATTTTGGTACTTTATTTATTTTAGTCTTTTTTATTGAGGCGTTCTCAAAATCAGGGTTTTTTTGAATGAATAATTCTAGCTCAGTTGTTTCTGGGGAAGTTTCACAAATCCATCCTTCCACGCGTGCAAAGTCTTTGTCGTGTTTCACAACATCTCTATCATACTTAGCTTTAAAAGATTTTGCTGTAGAAAGCATGTGAGCGGCCTCCAGGATATTTGTTTTTCCACTGGCGTTAGGGCCAACAATGATAGTAGCCTTGGGGTTGAGTTCTGTTTCGAAGCTTTTATGGCTTCTAAAATTAGTTAGTTTTATCTTTGTGAGTATCATTTGTGATGTATGGCTGTCAAATCAGAGCAGTCTGCCCGTTTAATTTTTGGCAAATGGGGCAAAAATATGTACCCCTTCCGTTTATTTTCTTGAAATGTACGCCACTTCCACACACGGTGCAAGTTTTCTTATCGTAAATTTTAAAATGGTTTTGATGAGAGCCTTCTTTCCCAAAGATATCTACGTACATGCGATCGCCTAAGGTTGAGCCTCTGTGTTTGATTCCTTCCGTTAAAGCCTGGCGCGCGCCTTCCAACAGTTGGCGAGCGAGTTCGCGATGAAGCACACCGAGATTGCCAAGCGCGTCGGCAAGAGCCGCGAGTATGTTTCCAATTCGATCCGGGTGATGAATTTG
>CAYMCX010000011.1:5057-15555 GCA_964389145.1 uncultured Candidatus Saccharibacteria bacterium | reverse complement strand
TAAAGGGGATTAAAAATACTCGTCAAACTCGTATTTTTTTGTAAAAACCTTTTAGAAAGGAGGTGCTCGCCATGAATGACGACACCACAAAATACGATCCGGATATGAGATATTTTGATGACGGCGACATGGAAAGTGACATAGAAGAACCGGAAAAAGGAGCAACCACAAAGGGCGATGACGGCACGCTTAAGGGCAAAAAAGGTGGTCAAACCCCGGGAGTGAGAGACAGAATGATTATTGACCGTGATATGGATGACAATGCGGAAGAAGTGCTATAACCGCGCATCCATTAAGTTAGGGCAGACTATGTATGGGGCGGTAAAACGCCCCATATGTAGTAGTGTGCGTGATAAATGTTCCTAGGAAACTTCAGAAAGTATTAGATTTACTATACTAATGCTTTTTTCGATTGCTTCCGTAAGGACTTGATCGTAAGGACTCTCAGAACAAATTCGAATGTTAAAAATACCTTTCGCATCTCTAGTCCAATCCCATTGAGTCTCGCCAGTGATTTTAGAATCTTCCATAAGGTAACTCTCTCGAAACTCACTAATGTTTTGAATAAGGATGTGCTCGAAAAGATGCCCAATTTCTGTATCCTCTACCTCACGTTCAAACCCCCAACCGCCGTCATTATGGCATTTGGTGGCTAAAACACCCGGTAATTGCTCCTTTAGTATGGCAAGAGTGGCCGGCAAGAATCCGGTACGTAAAACAGGGGTAAGTGAGGTAAAAACAATATTAGTTTGAGGAAATCCCTCCTCTACCGCAAGAGAAAACTGTGGATTTTCATAAGTTACTATTAAAGATTGTTTTAGTGTTACTTCCATAAATTCCTTCTAACATTTCCTTAACAAAGACTTTACGAACTTATAACATCTCAAACAAGTTAGGAAGAGAGGAAAATTGCATCAATACACGTCAATGTGTTCGCCTTCTTTTCGGTGTATACTATAAGTCCATGGTGGAATTAAACATTAGCCAAAATTTTTTAAATAACATTGCTCTCCTCAGAGAAATCCTGGATAAATCGAACATCGGTAAAAGTGACGTGGTACTAGATATTGGAGCAGGTACCGGAGTTATTGCAAAAGAAGTATCCAAAATTGCAAAGAGAGTGTACGCAATCGAATACGACAAAGAGCTAGAGCAGGTGTTACGTGCCAATCTAGATAGAGTAGAGAATGTGCAGATAGTAATGGCCGACTTTCTAAAATACACGTTACCTGAAAACTCACCTTATAAGGTTTTTTCAAACATTCCGTTTAGTATCACTTCAGATATTATTAATAAATTGATTTTTGCCAAAAACCCACCGGAGGATTCATTTTTGTTTGTTCAAAAAGAGGCTGCGATGAGATATTTAGGAATCGGCGAAGGAACGATGCTTTCGCTACTAATCCTTCCTTTTTTTGATGCAGAGGTAATTTACGAATTTAGTAAAAACGACTTTACCCCCAGACCTTCTGTAGACATAGTGCTTTTAAGATTAACAAAGCGCACACATGCGCTAGTTAAAAGCGAAAATATTGAGGAATACCGAAATTTCATCGTTTACGCCTTGTGGCAACAAAAAACCAGCCTGAAACTACGTTTAGGAAAGATTTTCACCTATGCTCAATTTCATAGACTTTCTAAAGATCAACATTTTGATATTGATGCTAAATCTACAGATCTAACACCAGATCAATGGGCAAATGTTTTTAAATACTATTTAATAGGTGTAGAAAACGACAAAAAAGAAATTGTAAATGAAGTGGGGGAAGACTACTTTAGAACTAAACATAAAACTCACGGGCCAAGTAGAACCAAGATCAGAAAGTAACTCTAAATCTTACCAAGCTTCAAAATCTTAGCACTTTCTCGCGATATAATCACATCAAAAGTTTTCAAAATCTTAAGACCATGCGACTTAAACGATTCAGCAAAATCAAACTCACCTGTATACAGCATAACTAAAATTCCATCCTTCTTTAACACTCTGCACAACTCCCCCAATATATCGTTTATAAATTTAGTTTCATCTTTTTCCAACATTTCAGAATCGTTCCAAAAAGGGTCTGTCACGATTTTATTTATGCTTTGGGAAGCAAACGGTAGTTTCTCGGTTACATCTCCAGTTATAAACTCAACCCTATCCATTTCAAACGACTCCTTTAGTTTTGCAATGGCATCCTCGTCTGCGTCAACTCCATAAATACGACTAAATTTACCCACATCAGCCCGTGCAACAGGAATTGCCCCATTTCTACAGGAAGGGTCTAAAAACACATCGCTCTTTTGGGGATCTGATATATAACAAAGTAAACCTGCTAAATCCGGTCTTATCACTCCAGGTTCTAATGCTTTTTCGTACGAAGGATGATAAGTAAGCCTTAAACAAAAGTGGGTGGTGTCCCCACGGGTAATTATCCAAAATTCCCAATATGGCTTTTTCTGATTTACCTTAAGTTCCAACTGTTTAGCGACATTCTCTTCCATTTTTCCCATTAAAATAGGGTTAACATTCGTATTCTGCCCATCCTGTGTATGAACAATCTTGAATGAATCCCCCACCTTTATGTTTGAAAGATTTCTGTCGAGGGACATTTTAATAATTTGTCGGTAAATATCGTGGCCATAGAGCCCTGTAAAAGAGTTAATTACAAGAAAAACATCAGTGAAAATAGGGGTGTGATTTACCTTACCTATGGGGGCGTTTGTTTCAAAAACCACTAGATCAGCGGCCTGTTCCGAAATTTTAACGTCAGAAAACCTTTTATATAAAGCTTCCCTTATTATTTCGGAAAACCCTTTAATATGTGGTGCTAGGTACTTTTGCATAGTGGCATCTTACCACATTTTATACTATAGGACACAAAGAGCGCTGCCTACACCTTTACACCAATTGAAAAGACAACGTCGCCTGTTGAGACAAGGTTTCTTTGCTTTATGATAAGAAGAGTGCCCTCACAAGGTGCACAAACAGGCTCTCCTTTAAACATCGGTAAACTAACAAGCTCCCCTATAACGTCACCTGCCTTAACCTCCGTAAATACTGTTTTATGAGGTATAAACAATCCTGCCGTCTTTACACGAGTATTTTTTCTCTTGAAGATAGAAAAGCCATGCTTTACCTCTGCAGGTTTTTCATTGATAACTCCAAGACTATGAAGTACTCTTAACAAACCGTTTTTCACCATACCTATCTCTTGTTCAGAAATAGAAAAACTCTGAGGCATTTCAACAGCAAAATTTGGAATCCCTTCGTTGGCTAAGATCGGACCCAAAGCTCCCAATAATTTGGATTCTTCCAGAGACGTGAAATCCAGTTGCCACACAGCTTGCGGGTTAAACACCTCAATAAGTTTAAGGCTTTTACTTCTAACGTCCGCACTTCCACTATTCATAAAAATAGCAACAATAGGCGCTGTGTCCTCAAAAGTGTGCAAATCAATTACCGCATCAGCTCCCTTACAAAATTCCAAGATTTTATGCGCCATTATTTGCGTAAAATCCGCCTCAAGATTACCGGGAAACATTCTGTTAACATCGGCCAAATCGTTTGGCGATACTCTTTGATTTAGAGCCTGCGCCAACGGATTTGCAGCAATAACTATATCTACAACCCCATTAAGGCTTTTTAGACTTGGAAGCAGCTTGTTTACGACAAACAATCCACTGCGCTCATCCCCATGGATACCACATAGAAAAACAACTCTTTTAGGACCTGCCCCTATCGAAAGCACAGGGATATCAATACTAAGCGTACCTAACTGACCAATATTTATTTTTCTTAACTTTTTACTACTCATACTGTTCCTTTCTGGAGTTCGGAAAACAAAAAAGCCGTCCCCGAACCACTATCAAAATAAATGATAATAATTCAAGGACGGCTCTCTAACCGTGGTACCACCTTGTTTCCCACAAACATTGCTATTTGTGGCTTTAAACTGCTCCGTCGAAACGACACAGTCTTATGCTGTAACGGGCACTCCCGTTTTTTCTTACTTTCTATTTCAGAAAAACCGCTTGGAAAAGGTAATTCAAATTGTTATGTACGCCGTGCTTTCAGCAACCGCACGATCTCTTGTGTCATCCATAACGCTTCTACTGTCACTTTTCGTCATCGCGTTTAAACTTATAGGTTTTCAATGGAGTCATTATCTATTTGGGATTAATTTTTGTCAAATGGAGTGTGAAGTGTTGAATCGCCGTAGGGTTTGTGAGACCTTGCGGCGATTCGTTTGGTTACTGGCGCATGCTAGGCTGTGAAGAGGGTCGCCCTGGCGATGTCGTGCGTGCTCAGGGGTTTTCCTTCTCCATCTTCAAACGCCAAGTGCTTTGCGGGAAACGAATGCTGAGCGACGTACTGATCAAAGTCAAACACGTCATACACGGTCTTCGTTTCCAGGGGCTCGCCACCTTCAGCGCGTGCTTTTGCTGAGGAGTAAGCTTTTATTACCACCGCTGTCTGCTTTCTCATTTTTCCTCTCAATCTAAGTATTCAGATAGTCGAATCGTTTATTTTTCCATGAGGCAACCGTACTTGGCTAAAACCCATCCGCAATCTCCCCCATTGCAGATTCGTACGAGCCACTCACCGATTAAGGGAGGTCCGTCCATCGCGCGGTCGACGATAGGGTACGAAGCGTGCTTCTGAGTCTCGAAAGACTCCCTTCCGTCGTCATCACGAACAGACAGCCCGGACGACAAAGCCAAGAAGTATTCTCCCTCCGGTTGACCGGATCCCGGCTCCCAGGCGAAACACTCCTCCTTAGTTGAGACCTCGGGGGTTTCAACTGGGTAGTTCTTGTCCAGATTGATCCCTATGAGGATCGCCAGGACGATGCAGAGCACCATCAACCAAAAAGCTATTTTTAACATCTTTTCCTCTTCCCTTCATTTGTTAGGTTTGGTATGAGTTGGTTAATTAGACCAATTTATGTGTCAATTATAGCATTACTATAGGTCTTTGTAAAGGCGGGGAGGTTATGTTTCCTTATACTTACGCGGTATTTTAGGTGCGGATCTGGTGCAAAAGAAGCCTCTACAAACTACTATTCATGATTTCCAGTATTTGTGCTTCAGAAAGAGGAATTTCGCCAAGTTTTACTGTAGAAAACCTTTGCATCATTTCATCAAAATGCTTATTATCAATGCCCCACTCCAAAAAAGACATTTTTACACCCAACGATTTAAAGTAATCGTAGGTTTTTGTAATCGCCTCTTTAATCACTTTTTCTTTAGAACCGGGCAAACCCCATACTCTTCTGCCGTATTGTTCTAACTTATCAGCCTTTTGATTCTTAACAGCATTCATCCAACGCGGTGTTAAAATCGCAAGCCCCGCTCCATGAGGAATATCGTAAAAAGCACTAAATTCATGTTCTATACCATGAGTTGCCCAATCTTCAGAAACTCCCATCACAACAATTCCATTTAGAGCCATCGTGGCAGCAAGCATAATATTTGCCCTGGCTTCATAATTGGTAGGATCGTCTAGTACAATTTTTGAGTTTTCTATTAAGGTTAGAAGTACAGATTCACTTAAACGATCCTGCAACGGAGCATCTTTAGTTGTATTTATATACTGCTCTAAAACGTGGGAATAGGCATCAATAATGCCGTATGCGGTCTGATCTTTGGGAACAGAATATGTGTTTTGGGGATCTAAAATAGAAAATCTGGGAAATACTTGGGGACGATCAAATGCAGGTTTTTCGTGAGTTCCCCAATTTGTGACAACAAAAAAACTATCCATCTCTGTTCCAGTTGCAGAAAGAGTAAGAACATCTCCAACAGGGATATATTTCTTAGGTTCTTTTCCTGTAGTAAGCATTTCCCAAGGATCTCCGTCATAGTGAGTTACTGAAGCAATATATTTCGAACCGTCTATAACGCTACCCCCGCCTACAGCTAAAATCAGATCCGGATTAAAATCTTTGGTAATTTTTACAGCTTGGTTTAGTGTTTCTATCCTGGGATTAGGCTCAATTCCCCCAAATTCCCTAATATCCAATCCTTTTAGACTTTCCATTACTTTATCGTATATTCCATTTTTCTTGATGCTACCTCCGCCGTAGGTTAAGAAAACTTTTTTACCGACAGAATCAGCCTCAGCTCTAAGTTGATTCATTGAATTTTTTCCGAAGATTAGTTTTGTAGGATTTCTAAATGTGAAGTCGTTCATATTTTATTCTTTACCAAGTAACAACGCCCAAGGGGTTTGGCCAAACCCTACCTTAATGCAATTAGACCACGATTGACCTCCGGGTTCAACACACGTGTATATGCAAGAAATACCTTCCTTTAGCGCAAGGTTTGAACGGTGCCTAATTAGCGCTGTTTGATAACCTTTACCTCTATACTCCGGAAGCGTTCCCCCATCGTGAAGGTAGGCAATATTAGCTTCTTTTGAATAAAAAAGACCTGCGCCAGAAACCGGTTTTCCACCTTCATAAATAACAAAAAGTTTGGAGACTAAGTCCTTGTATTTTCCAGACAATTCACCTTTTATAGATTTCAAACACAATTCTAAGTATTTTTCATTTCCTGAAAAATCTGAAAATACAGGAGACAAGACACTGTAATAGTCGCCAAATGTACCCGGATTTATTTCAGTTATATCTGCAGATACTTCAGGATTCTTATAAGCCTCAGAATCAAGAACCAACCAACAGTCTCCCCCATGACTTTTGTATCCTTTTCTAACAAGATATTCTGCAAACCCAGCTGCCTGATGCTTTGAAAACAACTCAATATTTACTTTTTTGTTAAGGGTGTTAAAAGTTTCTGCTATGCCTTTTAAATCAAATTCTTCGATTGTGACAGCCGTTGGAACTGCAAAATTATAATACTCACCAGGTACATCACTCAAGTAAAAGGTTGCGGATGTGGTAGTTCTGACCTCTGAATACAAAATGCCAGTACTCCAATCAAAATGTGCTTTCCAAAGTTTATCTAAAAATGTCTCGTTGAATGTCATATATGCACCCCTAACCTTGATAATTCTTCTTGAAAGGCAGGAAAATCCGTAAACAAGAATGTGTTTATCCCCAACTCTTTAGCTCCTGCCATAGCATCCTCGCTATCATCCGAGTAGACAATTTCTTCAGGTAAAACACCACTTGCTTCAATTAATCTCTGGAAAATTTCCTTACTTGGTTTATCATAACCTACCTCGAATGAAAAAATTTTGACGTCAAAATCGTTTAAGAAACCAAATCTTTCCTGGAGTCCATTGATTCTTGCAGGAAAGTTATTTGTACAAACCAGTGTTTTATAACCGGCACCTCTAACCTTCTTAACATATTCACAGGCAGGTTTATTTACTTCATATCCGGAAATTAGAAGTCGTATAATTTCAGGTACTGATAGACTCAATTTCCACTCCTTTATTGCCCAATTCCAATATTCTTCGTCAGTCATTTTTCCAAGTTTGTATCGTTTATTCATTTCGGGGGATTTGAGGAATACTCTTTTAGCCTCATCTTCCGTGACTCCAAGCTTTACTAAGTTACTAATAAAATTAGATTTCCCGTTAAGAAAGTAGACACCGTCCAAGTCGAAACATATTGCTTTAATCATAATTGGATTATATTACGTAACAGGGTTAGTTCCAACGGCAAAGTGGTTCATGGTGACCCCATCGGGATTCGAACCCGAGATCTCTGCCTTGAGAAGGCAGCGTCCTTGACCACTAGACGATGGGGCCGCGTAAAAACAGCAACAAACGCTCCCATTATACCAAACAAATGTGTAAAACTTTGAGTAGTTGCCTCTCTCACGTATAATTTAATAGATGACAGAGGCACACATTAAAAAAACGTTAAAACCATTTGCCCGTGAAATTATTCTTGCAATCGTAGTGCTCTTTTCCATAGTCGGTTCATATTATGTATTTCAATCATATAAGCCAAAAGCTCTGCGACAGGTTAGAGAGGTTAAGGGTTACAAAGAGGAATCGTTCCTACGAATACCATATATGCAGGGAGCAAAAGAGTTAGGTGTAAGTGAGACGGCAAAATCTAAACAGGTTACCTTAGAAATTCGAAGATCACCTGATGAAGTTCGTAATTTTTATAAGAATGTCTTTACTGATAGAGGCTGGACACGTTCCTCAACTGCTACAACCAAAGCGTTCTACAACGACACATATAAAACTGACGAACATACAGCCGCGGTTACGATTTCCAGAGAAGATCCAATAATTACAGTGGTTGATTTAAATATTAGAAATAACTAGCTTTTACTCTTTTGTTCCTACCAGGTAAACTGCTTTCCAAGGTTGATATCTGCTACTAAAAGTATCTTTAAACAAAACTTTATCTCCATTTTTAACAGTTCGAGTAAAATAAACGTTCGCACCGGGTGCTGCAAAATCTACCTGCTTAACAGTACCTTTAGGCAAGGTAGGGTCATCCTGATACTGAGGTTCCGGTGCAGGAACTACATTTGATATCACAGGTTTTGTTATCTCAACCGAACGTCCGTCAGGCGTCCCGTAAATTTTGAAGTATAAAGTACTGGTTTTTGTATCCACCGAGGACTGAACTAAAACGTAATTAGTGGTGTCATTTTTAAACTGCAAATCCATGGAAGGCTGGAATATTGCCGCGTCAAATCCTACAGGACTGTCCTGCTCATAATAACTAACACGGTACGCATGAGGATACCTGGAAACTACCGGAAGCCCTGCGTTTAGAATCGCTCTAAATAGAGTAGTCGAAGTCTGACACACCCCACCACCCTCACCTAAAACAGTACGCCCATTTGTAATTATATAAGCAGTGTTATATCCGGTTGCAAAACTTATCTCACCTATAGACTTATTTAATGAATATACTGAATCAGGAGGAACCAAAACTCCGTTTGTTCGCTCAGCAGCTAAACTCAAATTATGAATACGACCTGAGGCAGATCCAACAAACCTGGACTGACCCTCTCCCAATAAAGAAAAAATTCCATACTTTGAAGGGTCGTCGGATTCCTTGACTTCTCTAAAGGAAATCTCGATAGAAGGCTTAACATTGAATAGCGCGTCTTTAAAACCTTCCGTAAACGTTTTTCCGTCCAATTCCCGTCCATTCTGAATAATCTTAAAAGTTACAACTTTGTTACCATCAGTTTCCGTAACCTGCCCGCGAGGAGGTTCGTTCACTTCTTGCCTTAGTGCATCTATGTAAGTGTCAAAATTGTCCTTATTTAATCCCAGCTCAAATCTTCCGTCGTTATCCACCACTTTAACTAAATCTAAAACCTGTTCAGGAGAAAGGGCCCAAAATTTTTTATCGTAGGTAATTTTTAGAGGATTAAAAACTACTTTTTCAGCCTTACCTTCCAATCCATCCAAATCTTTTATCAGGATTGTTGGCGAAGTTCTGTCGACCTCAATAATTTTTTCTGAAAAATCTATATTGTTAAACGAGGAAAGAACTGTGTCGTAAAGCTTTTGGTTGTTTATGTACACACCCTCAACACTTTGCGTTTTTACAAGCTTTTTATCCTCAAGAGTAAAACCTGCATTCTGCGCTTCAGTATTTATTTCACCCTTTATTCCGGAAAGAATTAAGCTTAAATCTTCATCCTCAAAGGTATAAATAGCAGGAACTCTTAACAATTTAATTAATCCCGCCAGTTTATCCTTGTTATCAATAAATAAATCCCCCGTTCTTCCAACTTCAAATGCCCTACTTACGGTAGCGTCTATGCTGTATTCCAAACCAATATCAGCACCCTTTATCTCAAATTTGAAATCTCCGTAACTTAAAACTAAAGTACCTTGATTCTTTTCCTCTTGCTTTTCTAGGGCCTTTTTTGCTTCAACAAAAGTTTTACCTCCTAGACGTATATCCCCTACTGTGACACCGGGAATTATTTTACGGGCATACTTTAAGTGGTAAAGAATAAAGGCAAAAGTAAAAATAACAAAGGCAATCGACAAAGGTTTGATAAAAGCTTTTATAAACTTTCTCAGCTTCTGAAATATTTTCGATTTTTTTAAAGTTTCTTGCATACACTCCCTTTATTTTTATGCTTCAGGGTTATTGGAAGGCCTAACACCCCTATCACGGATCAAAAATCTCTGGGGAGAGGCCGACATATCAAGCATATCGTCCGCATGCTCAACTAATTTGGAGCTTGCGGTTTTACCAAAAGCAATTACCTCAGTACGAACACCTTGACTTCGTGCATAATCAACAAGATCTGTGTAATCGCCGTCACCGGAAACTAAAATCATAACGTCAATTTTTGGAAGCATTCTGACAGCATCCATACAAATGCCAACATCCCAATCACCTTTTTTGGCACCGCCGTAAAAAACCTGCAATTCTTTTTCCCTCACTTCAAAACCAATTTTATGCAAAGCTTCAAAAAATTCTTTCTCTGCGCCAACGTCAGCCTTTATTACATACGCAAAAGCTCTAACTAATCTTCTGGCACCAATAGCACTACCTAAAACTTTACTAAAATCTACTTTAGACGAATACAAATTTTTTGCAGAATAGTACAT
>CAYMCX010000011.1:0-5047 GCA_964389145.1 uncultured Candidatus Saccharibacteria bacterium | reverse complement strand
TCTACAAATACGGCAACTCTTTGTTCTTTATGTTGTGTTGGATTCATTAGTCTATTTTAGCATTGTATGGATAGATTTAACTAACGCATACTGATAGACTTTACTTATGTTACCGGAAGCAGCTGTAATGGAAACTTCTGAGGAGGCCAAGGACAAAATGACACCAAAACTAGATACAAAGAAATTAGACGAAAGCCGTCCCAACCCAGAGAAATACGCCACTATAAAGGAATACTTACCTTCTTTTGTTAAAGAAATTATGGATAGACCGGAAAAGGAAAAAACCGGTGAATTGGTGGATTTTTTGGTAGGTAATTGTGTAGACAAAGGAACTGCCAGAGAAAAGCAGGTATTTGATGACCGGGGGCCTGCCACTTATGTTTTAGCCCGTTCCGCATTCATTGATTATATTGAAGAACGTTACGAAGACGTGAAACAAGCTCAAGGAAAAATACAAATTCAAATCATCGATATAAAAGATTTTAAGAAAGCTGATATGGTCTTAGATGAAGAAACTGGAGATAAGGGTGCAGATGTCGTGATTAATAAAGTGGCCGCAAAAGTGATGGAAAGAATTCAAGTTATAAACGATACGAGAGTTGAAAGAGGGTTACCGGGAAAAGTAGTCGCGTGTAGGTATGGCGGGGATGAGATAGCAATACTTTTTGACGATATCCAGGACGATGCCTTTAAAAGTAAGTCTATGGAATATATTCTGGATCCGGAGGAAGGAGTAACAAGCGTAGACGGGTATTACTACGTTTCCGAGGACGCCACTCGTGAGAAAGCTAAAGTACAAATCCACGAAAAAGAAGAACCAATTGAAATACCGCAAGATCCAACAGAAGCACAAATATTTTGGGTTAATATGAAACGTGGGGTACTTTTAACCAAAGCCAACATCAACGATATAAAGATGTTTGGAGAAAGTGCATTTAGTGCGGCTGAAAAACCCGCAGAAGAACAACCTGTCAGAGAAACTCTGGACGAACTAACACAAGAACACTACGAACTAAGAAGACCGTATGAGATTCTAAAGTCATTAGACTACCAGTCCCCTGAGGAAGAACAACATGCCATGGAAGGATTTAGAGAAATGATATATCGTAACTTTTACAGTAGACTTCTTGGAGAAAACGTAAGAACTATACCGGATTTTGCGACTCACTTAATAGAAAATGAATACAAAAGTATCACCTTTGTGGATACAAAAATCAAAGAGATAAACGACCACATTAGTTATATGGCCGGAGACGATGCAATCGCAGGTACTTTTGAGTCTATAAGGGAAGCACTAGGTCCTGAAGGGCTTAGAAAAGTAGAGATATTCCAGAGGGGAGGCATGTTTATTGTCGCAGAAAAAGCTGCTGATGAAGGCGACGAAAGCCTTACTGTTGATCAGAGGGAGGGGCTAAGAAGTATCAAAAGAGTGCCTGTGAAATACGGAGATGTAACAGCAGAATTTTATGTTGGAGTAAAAGAAGCAGAAGTAATTTATGATCAAACTCCTGACACAGCTGCTGTGAAGAGATATATAAACGAACAAATGGTTGAATCTGACAAAACCTGGTACAGGCAGTTCGTATTAGACAACCTTGACCATCCGGAATATTTTCAGCCACGAGAAATTCCGAGCAAGGACGAAATTATCGCCAACAAGATCGACCTTTCAAAACCGGAATATTTTATACCAATGTACTTATACGGAAAGAGAAAGGCTCAAAGGGTGAATGAGCTTTTAGAGGCTATCGACTTTTTGACAACTAAGGGGCAAATCGAGAGTCATATCTACGAAGACTCCGATGTTGTAACAGAGGGACGTATTGGGTATGAAAACTTTGAAAATGCCGTAAGAATCAGAAACTCCGTACTGGCAATACTAAAAGAAGAACAAGCGGAAGATATGATAAAATAGCTTCTGCCTAAGGCCTAAAACCTTAACTTTTGGGGAGTCGTCTAATGGCAGGACATTGCACTCTGGATGCAAGAATTGGAGTTCGAATCTCTGCTCCCCAGCCAAGATTTTAATCACCCATAACTCTACTTATATCACCTACGCACATCCACGCTGAAGAAATTCCATAACCCTTTTTATTGATGTTAAATGGACTTACCTTCCTAGGATTTTTCAGAAACACTAAGATACAATATCGCTTTTTGTCTTCTTTTTTGGCCCAAGAACTAAATTGTTCCTCGCTTGTGTGTGGTGCAATCTGCCTACCATAATCCTTTATTATTTGATTAATAGTTTCACTGTCTAAAGTATCGTACTGACGAACTTCTAATACATCCGCTACCGCAGTTACCGGGCACCCGGACTCTTTAAGATAAACAACATCTCCTGCTTTTACTTTATCCCAAGGATCAATTTTATTAACATACCAGCGGGATTCAATAGTCTTGGTACCGGCTAGAATATCTCCAAGCAAGTTATCACCTTTGGAAATTCTTGATTTTCTTAGTATTTCAACGTGGTCCATAGTCTTATTATCAAGTTAATGTCAGATACTCAAACCGCAAACAAACATCCCACTTATATGCGAGATGTTTGTTTGTGCCGAGTCGCGTTAAGTTCACTAATTAGTAAACAATTTAACAAGCCACCCAAACACGCCACCGTCAGCTTCCTCGGAAGCTACTCTCTCCTGCAAAGAAGTGTTTTCCTGCTGAAGTAGAGCGATCATTTCCTGTACGTTTGTGATGTCACCCTGATTTGTTAGCCTAAGCTTAAGCTGCTCAAGCTGCTGAATTCTTACCTGGTTTTGCTGCATTTCCTGCTTTATGACTTTCAATGATCCATAGTTAGGGCCAAACAGAGATCTGGCAATACCCGGTTTATCTTCGATTTCTGCCAAGTGTTCCTGAATTCTCAACTGTGATTGATTTTGAGCTCTTGCCCATTCCTTCACCTGATCTCCAATACCTCCTGCAGCAGACTGGGTATTAAGTAACTTTTGAACCTGCTGTGCAACAGAACTCATGGACTCATTTAAACCCTGCTGTTGTTGAGTAGCTACCTGAAGTTGTTGATCCTCACCCTGATTTTGAGTTTGTACTTGATTTTTCACAGGCTGAGTTGCCGTACCTGACATTCCCTGACCTTGACCGTTACCTTGAGATCCTGATCCGTTGCCATTCGCAGCGAACGATGTACCTGACAGTAGCGTTACCAATACTGCAGTAGTAATTACGATTGATACTTTTTTCATTTGTTTCCACCTCCTTTGTATTTATCCAAATTTTTTAGATCACTTATCTAACTTATATGGCGGTTAAAACCCCATTAAATCAGAGTAAGACTTGGTATACGTGAGAATTGTCATAACATAAAAATACCCGGAAATCGCAGCAAATCCGCAAGCCGCTAGGGTAATCCACAAAGCAGTATATGCAACCTTTTTGTACCCCAAATCTGCACTTCTAAAGTATTTAAAAAACCAATACAACCCAACAGGGGCCAAAAAGAAACTGATTGCGTAAATTTTTACTTTATTTAATGGTTGGTTCATAAATTCCGTATGCCTCGTCCCCATACTTATCTTTGTTAAAGAATTTTATATAAGTAGGAGTAATTTTATAGATGCGGGATCCGGCAGCTGCTTCAATAAGTGACCTAATAGAATACTTTTTCTCTGATCCGGGATTAAATTTATGCCATAGAGAGGCTCCTTTTGTAATTTCTGACATACTATGTGCAAGTTTGCAGACACCTTTACCCTGAATCCCATATTTTGGATCAGTTATTTTGATATGGGAATCAAAGATCGAAAATGCTACTTTATGATTATTTTTTAGATGCATCGCATGCTTGGTATCGGTTCCTGTGAGTATGTATAAATTTAAATCCTCGTCCATACCGTAGTACACCGCACATACCCAAGGGTCGTTTCCTGCTGTTGCCAAAGTCATGATGTTGTTCTTCATAAGGTACTCATAAATATCAACGCGTATTTGATTTTGTTCGGGATTCATGATGATATTATACCGTGAAAATTTATTCGCAGTTTATAAGACCAATACTTTTTAGATTTGACCCAGAATTTGTGCATGATATGGCTACAAAAATAGGTAGCGCAATCGGCGAAAGCGACGCGATTCTTAATGTGGTACAGGGCAAGTTTTGCCTTCCACAAGAAGAAGGTTATAAAAACATTGGAAAAACAGTTTTAGGTGTTAGGTTTGAAAATCCCGTAGGAATCTCAGCCGGGTTTGATTATAATGGTCAGTTAGCGAGGGTGTTCAAGTATTATGGGTTTGGATTTAACACTGTTGGAACGGTCACGGCAAAACCATACGAAGGCAATCCATTGCCAAGAATGGTCAGACTTCCTAAGTCTAAATCAATATTAGTTAACAAGGGCTTTAAGTCTTTTGGAGCCGAAAAAGTAAAACGAATTTTGGACAGAAAAAAACTTGAATCTAATACTATTGGAATTAGTGTCGGAAGTTCAAACATTCCTGAAGTAGACACAATCGAAAAAGGCATCGAGGATTATCTACTCACTTTTAATGTGTTAAAAAACTGTGATTACGTTAAATATTTTGAAGTTAATATCAGTTGCCCAAATACAATTATCACAGGAACTTTTACAAACCCGGAAACTTTGAACAGTCTGCTTGCAGCTATAGGTAGACTAAACATAACAAAGCCTCTTTTTATTAAAATGCCTAATGAACTGACTCTCCAAGAAACATTTGCCTTGGTAGATGCTGCACTTGCCAATAACGTTAGCGGGTTTATTTTTTCAAACCTTGTGAAAAATCGAAATAACCCCGCGATTGATCCTCAAGAATTAGAAAAGGTGAAAAATCTTAAAGGAAACTTCAGCGGTAAACCCACAGAAAAAAATACAAATGATCTTATTAGGGAAGTTCGAAAAAAGTATGGTTCACAAGTTGTAATTATAGGATGTGGTGGAATTTTTACTGCAGAGGATGCGAAAGCAAAATTTGATGCCGGAGCAGATCTTGTACAACTCATAACCGGAATGATATACGAAGGACCTGGAATTGCAAAAGAGATTTGCGAATCTTTGTTAAAAAGGTA
>CAYMCX010000010.1:7260-15953 GCA_964389145.1 uncultured Candidatus Saccharibacteria bacterium | reverse complement strand
CCATAGCACACGTAATTCTATAGGTACCCTTCTTAGTAGGGGTAAAATCAAATACTGTTTTCTGTCCTTTTCTAAAAACCTCATAATTCTTAACAAGTCCAGGCAAAGCCAGGCTTCCCATACATCCATACCCATCATCTTTTGCATCTACCTCCAACCTTACAGGCTGCCCGGCTTTAACGATAAATGAACTTGGCTGCATGTCGGTTTTGGCTGTATATACTGCCTGTAACACTTGAACATCCCCCGCCAGTTCCACCATTTGTAGGGGGTACTACTTGCGAGTCCCCAACAGCGTCACACAACGCATCCTCACCGTATTTACTGGCATACGCTGCAGCTGTATCCGGATCTAACCCGCTAACACATGGTACGGAACCGTCCGGAGCACTAACCTCGGCTAGGGCAGGATCGTTTCCCACACGCAACCCTGACAAGTTAATCCCATTAGAAATATTGTAGGCTGAAAACAAAATCACAAGTAAACCTACAAACTTAAACAAAGGTTTAGTAAAAGCTCCGGTAACAGCCGAGGTTAAACCACCAACAGCTAATAAACCTGGAGTTGTACCTAGCGCAAATATACCCATTGTTAAAGCACCGGTTGAAACACTTCCGCTAGAGACAGCAAACAACTGCATAACTTGCGTGAATCCACACGGTAAAAAGAAGGTTAGACCGCCGGAAATAAACGCGCCTTTGTGGGAGTACTCATTTCTTTGGTAATTGGAAATTCCTAAAGCTTTATATAAACTTTTGGGTAATGTTAATTTAAATTTTGATAATAGTGGAAAGATTTCTAAAGTTTGAAGTCCCAGTAGTAGCATTACAATTCCAACAAAAATTGTCATGTAACCCAAAGTTGCAGTTGAAAATTGAACGGCAGACCCAACTAGACCAAGCAAACCTCCAAAAAGAAGAAAGAACACAACTCTTCCAAGATTAAAATAGATATGTGGTTTAAATTTTTGCAGGGGAGCAAGACTTGCGTTTTTCTCAGCAAACCTAGCCGAAACAGCCATCACAATACCACCAACAAGCGCCATACAGGTGGAAAGCCCTGCTGTAATACCTACCAAAAATACTACAGGAAGGCTTGAGTAATCCGCAGATTTTGTAAAACTGAGATTTAATAGCCCAAGCTTATCAAAAGCAAGGTACAAAACCAAAATAAAACCCGCAGCTTTAATCAAATCCTTATAATCAGATGTTTTTGTAGAAAACCACTTAGTTTCTTCAACACCGGTTTCATACCCGGCATTTTTTACAGCCTCCTCAATTTTTGAATCAGCTATGTCCCTAGAGCAACGTATCTCTGCTACACCCTTTTTCTCGCTAACATGAACGTTGGATACTCCGGGGATTTTTCCAATTTCCTCCTCTAATAAAATTTCGCAAGAACGACAATGCATACCTTTTATTGGCACTATTTTTTTATTTATATCTTTATTTTTATTAGCCATAAAGAAATTGTACGACAAGAGTTATGAAAAACTTATGAAGACAAAACGAGCCTATATTGATTTTAAGGTAACCTCAAAAATAGAACCCTGTTCCTTTTTACTGGTAACAACTATTTTCCCTTTATGTGCCTTTATTATTGAGTCAGAAATAGCCAATCCTAAGCCAAAACCGGCTATATTTTTGTTATCTTGGGTTCGATAAAATCTGTTAAAAATTTTTGCGATCTCGTCACCAGTCATACCACAGCCGGAGTCTTGTACTCTGACAATAGCTTTTCCCCGCACGTTACTTAAAACAATACCAATTGTTCCGTGTTCGGGAGTGTATTTAATTGCGTTTTCTATTATATTTTGAAAAACCTGATAAAGCTTTTCCGAATTACCCATTACTTTTATATTAGATCCAAGCTCTACTTCCATCTTTTGATATTTACCTTCGGCAAGTGGCTTTAAGCCCTCAATTAATTCAGAAAGCAACTCCGAAAGATTAACCAGTTTAAATTGCTTGGAAATATCTGCTGTCTGCGACCACGCAAAATCAATCAAACCATGCAGATTCTTACTTAGCTTATCAACCTGAGTTAAAGTCTGCTTCAAGGTTTCTTCATACTCTACGGGCGTTCTTTGTCTGGATAACGCAATTTCAGAACTGCTTTTTATCACAGATAATGGTGTTTTAATTTCGTGGGCCACTTCTCCTAAAAACTGTTTTTCAAGCTCAAATGCCTTACCTAAGCGGTCAATCATGTTGTTGAAATTTCTAATTAGAATAGAACTCTCGTAGGAAAAAGCATTTATTTTTATTTCTTTATTGATATTTTCGGTAGTTATTTGCTCAATCTCATTAGCTAACTGTGTGATAGGGGACGAAACAATACCTGCGATAAAATAGCCCAAAAAAAGCGAGGGGAGGATAAGAAAAATTGCCATCAATAACCCGACAGTTTTTAATTTGAAAAGCGTGTTTTCGTAAACATCTGTGGGATGTCCCATCACAACAGCTCCGATTGTTTCTAAATCAGATTTAAAAGGATACGCAATTACGCGCATACTAAATTCATTGTTATTATCGCTTACATAAACAGGGGCGGAAGTGCGAATTGCCTCTAGCGCAATAACGCTGTATTCAGAAGAGCTTCCCGCACCCTGTCCCAAAGTATCATAGACATCTATAAACATGCCAGGAACCTCGCCCTTACTCGCTTCCACCATAATTAAAATATCGTCTTTATGAACCTCGCCCAAATTTGTGGAAATATCAAAAGCCAATTGTGAAGAATGGGCGTGTAATGTTCGATCTGTTTCAAATATGAGATAACTTTTTGTATAGTAATAAAATACCCCAAAAAAGGTTGCCACTACAGTAAAAATCAAAAGTGCGTACCATATTGTAAGTTGGTATTTAATACTTAGATTTTTCATTCTTCCACCGCCAATTTAAAGCCAACACCGTATATTGTATGAATTAATTTTAGCTCCCCGGATCGGTCAATTTTTTTTCTTAAAGTTCCAATTATTACGTCCACAATATTACTGTTTCCTTCGTAGTTATAATCCCACACATGTTCAATTAGCATAGACCTAGTAACAACACCACTTTTGTTTAACGCCAGCATTTCTAAAACAGAATATTCTTTGGGTGTTAGATTTATTTTCTCCTCATGTCTACAAACTTCGTGTCTGTGAAAATCTATTTTAAGTGTGTCCATTTCGAAAAGCGGTTTTTCTAAAGTTTGAGGTCTTCTAAGTAAAGCTTTGATTCTTGCCAAAAGCTCATGAAAGCTAAATGGTTTGGTAACATAGTCGTCCGCTCCAAGATTTAGTCCTTCAATCTTGTTTTCGATATTAGACTTAGCAGTCAGCATAATTATTGGTGTTTTTATACTGTGTTCTCTGGCAGTTCTGCACACCTGTATCCCATCCATCTTTGGAAGCATTAAATCCAGTAGTACTAGGTCATAAGGCTCCGTTTCAATAAGAAAAAGGCCCTGTTCACCGTCCGCAGCTATATCCACAACAAAACCTGCCTCAGTGAGACCCTTTTTAAGGTTATTGGCTAAATCTAGTTCATCCTCAACAATAAGAAGACGCATGTCGCTATATTAACTTAAAAGGATATTTTTCACAAAATGGTAAAAGTGAATAGAAAAGGGTCGAGCAGGTCTTTGGGTTTTCATCTGGGCAGAGTACGGTGGAGTTTTCGTGTGAACGATTATCCTGTGTACAGAGCCAAACTATCCTTACGGCATTCCAAAAACCTGCTCAATTTAACCTTACGTGACGATCCTGGGGGTTACACGGCAGATTTTTGAGACTGCATGCGTTGTGTTGGCGAATTATGTGTCCGTTGCGACTTTAGCATTTTCGTGTAGCGTGTGAAAGCCTGTGAGGGTTTTCGCTGCTTGGTGTCTTTCGACTCCATCCTTGGGATTGCGTCCGTTGGTACTGGTAACAATACCATAACTAAAATATATGTCAATACATATTTCAAACTCTTACACTTCTCTAATACTAACTCTGCTCGGTTCGTACTAATGCCTAAAATAAGCTATAATACTAAATCGTAGAACATGCCCTGACCCACCTACGTTTTAAAACATGAACAAAAAAGTTATATCGTCTCTCATTGTAATAATAGCTCTAATTCTCCTTGTAACCATAGGGAAATTAGCATACCCGAACGCCACTAAAGTGGTTTTAAATATTATATGGTTTTTCTTCCTAAGCGTGTCCGTAATATTTATAAGTATGGGTGCTCTCGTCATTTTTGGGTTGAAAAAAGAGGTGAGCAAGCTTCTTGATCTGGTCTTGGAAGGCTCGTTCTCTATTATGGACTTTGTAAACTTTCTTAAAGAAGTGGTTCAACTATTCGCGGAACGTCTTAAAGAAATATTGTTGGCAATATCTCCACTTTTTTCTTACATTGCGGCAGTTTCAATTTATCTATTAATAATTTATATCTATAAATTGGTTGGAAAATATTATGACGTAACTTTACTAAGTGTATTTTTAACCGTGGTTATGGTTGGGACGGTGGGGTTGTTTACGGTACCAACCGGTGTTGAAATAGAAAAAACTGATTGGGCTAGCAAAGTGCTAAAACGAGTGAAACATTCATTTACAGATGCCTTGGAAGTTGTCATCTTTATGTTCTTCTTAACCATGGATAGTACAAATCTTTTCTATATTCCAAAGGAATTAAATATTCCATTACGAGCGGATTTCATGGGATACGATCTGATGATAAGAGGGTTTCATCTTGATGCATCTAAAATAACCTTAACAATAATTATTGTCTCAATAGTCTCAGAAATAGTTCGAAACATAATGAGAATAGTGGCAGTAGCGAGGATAAAACATGCTGAAATTATCAGCACCGGGCCGTGGGATCAAAGGCAACGCCACGCAGATATAAAAGAAGCCATAAGACTGAGTTTTGAACAAGCTAAAGACGAGTTAGTAAGATTTATCACCTACACTACTTTCTTGTTATTCGTTTTCTTATTATTTCCAAGACTTAAATTGCTATCAATGGTTATAGCAAGTGTAACCAGCCTTGGTCTTGACCTTGCCTTCCCAACAAGACTCCACGGTATTAAAGGAACTGATTTAATATCAAGAATATTAAGCAAAGTCTTTAGAATCTAATTTCGAGTATAATTAGTTTATGAAAAGACAAAACATAATACTTATAGTCTTACTGCTTGCCGTTGTATCAGCTTCTATTGGATACCTCATTTACAATAAAACTAAACAAGCTTCCGTATCAGACTCAGAAGAAACAGAAAATACAGATGACAGCCCCTTTAATGGTTTGGATCGAGGCATTGATGAAGAAAAGGACACAAAGCCTTCAGAAGATGAGCTATTAATCTATTTTGTAGATTTGGAGAACAAAGGTGGTTCAAAAACAACAATCGGATGCGGAGATAGAATTACACCTATAACAGTCTCGGTAGATAAAGACGGCAAGAAACCTGCAGAGTTGGTGGAATTAGCCCTTGGTTATTTACTCATGGAAAAAGATATGTATGTGGGAAAAGGAGGTCTTTACAACGCCTTGTATCAATCAGATCTTAAAGTGGATAAGGTGGACGTAAAAGACAAAGCAGCAAGCGTTTACCTAACAGGTAGCATCAAACTTGGCGGAACTTGCGACAGTCCCAGATTTGAGGAACAAATTAAACAGACTGTAATAGCAATCGACGACGTAGATTCTGTAACAATCTATCTTAACGGCAAAACCTTAGATTTGTCTCAAAAGTAGTACCTATGTTTAAGGTAATCTATAGGTACGTAAGAATTTCTTTAAAAGGTTCCCGAAGTGAGTACATAAAGGTAAAAAGGGAAGCTGCCCAACAAATCAAGGAAAGAGTAGAGCATTTTAGTCAGCTATATAAATTCACCTATAAAAAAATTTCCATAAAAAATAGTAAAACCAGATGGGGAAGTTGCTCCAAAGCCGGAAATTTAAACTTTCACTACAAAGTATATTCGCTCCCCGAGGAGTTACGCGACTATGTGATCGTCCACGAACTATGCCATTTAAAACACTTCAACCACTCAAAAAGCTTCTGGAGCGAGGTGGAAAAGGCGCTGCCTAACTACGCACTACTTAGAAAAAAGCTTAAAGATAAGGCATAAAGAGCACATAAACTGTGCTAAACTTTATATAGGAGGAAATATATTATGAACTTCTATGTATCAAATATTGACGAAGATACTCTCGCAAATAACTATTTTAGAAAAGTGATCGTAACATCCCCAAACAGCCAGTTGGTGCTTATGTGCTTAAAACCCGGAGAAGATATTGGCTTGGAAGTACATAACCATGTTGACCAGTTTTTCAGGATTGAACAGGGTAGGGGAGTGGCAGTTCTAGACGGTGAGGAATATCCTTTTGAGACAGACTTTGCTTTTGTAGTACCAGCAGGAACCGAGCACAATGTAATTAATGCGTCTGATTCTGAAGAACTAAAGCTATACACTATCTATAGTCCTGCAAACCATCCTGATGGGACAGTCCACAAAACAAAAGAAGAAGCGGACATTGCAGAACAGGAAAAACACCACAAGTAATCAAATGAAAGGACCTGCCTTAATTAAAGTAATAGCGTTAACCGTAGCAATCTTTGTTGAGTCTCTAGTTCTATCACAGTCAATTATAGATTTTATTAACATTGGAGATATCTTTTCTATATCAATGGAGTTCTCAATTGAAGTTGTGTTGTTAATGTTGCTGCTTGTGTACACTTTTTCGCTAACAGCAGGCGGATGGGACAAGTGGGCACCGTACGTAATGATTCCTGTACCCGTCGCCTTAGCTTTATTTTTAGTTACATACATAAATTTCCCTTCATACGCTCTTTTTGTAGCGCTAGGAACGCTTTTAATCCTCTCATACGACGTTTACAAATCCGTGAAACTAAAGGGGCTACTAGTCAGATTTGACCCAAAGATGATTCTAAGATTTTCTACAAGGGGAGTGTTATTTGTATTTAGCGTCTTAGGGGGAGTTTTATTTATGCTACACGCCACATCACTAGAACCTTTTAACGTAGGACGAAAAGTATCAGAAATTGCAGGGGACTCGATCCAAAAAATTGTAGAGGAGCAAATTGATAAAAACCTGAGCAACCAAATGCCATTTTTAGGAAATGATCCCGGGATTTTAAAAACATTGGGTTTATTAAATTCTCCTATGTTTGGGGAGTCGGAAAAGGGATTAGGCGGGGTGGTTGAAAACCAGGTTAATTCCATGGTTGAACCCTACAGAAACTTTGTTCGCCCGATTATGGCTATAATAACTTTTTCCATATTCCAGTTTTACGCGTACATTGCCCACGTAATATTTATTGCAAGTGTCGATTTTGTCTTTTGGATGGTCAAAAAAACGAAATTCTTCAAGACTGAGATGGCAATGGTTGAGCAAGAGCATCTAACGTTTTAGAGTCCTCGATCCTGTAAGTTCCTATTCTTGTGCGAAGTAAGCTAACTAACACCCCTCCAATATCGTGAGCAAGTGATCTGATGTATGTTCCACTGCTACACTGTACTGTAAAACTAACAACAGAAAGAGACTTAAGTTCGCCGTTTATATTTATAGTTTCATTGCCAAACGATTCAATCTGAATTCCATAAATCTTAACTTTTTTTACAGGAAGTTCATTTTCGTTAATGTTTCCCTTGCGCGCCTCTTTGTATAATCTTTTACCATTCACTCTTACAGCGGAGAAAGGAGGAACTGTCTGATTTATTTCCCCGGTGAAGGACAGAAGTTTAGTTTCTATTTCCCGCTGCCCAGGTACTTCACCGGTAAATTCTAGCGGCCCTTCAAGATCGTATGTTGGAGAGATAACTCCAAAGGCTACTTTTGCTCTATATTCTTTCTCCAGCGCCATAAACTCGTTCTGCTTCTTTGTATCTTTTTCCGTAAGAACAACTAATACCCCCTCAGCAAGGGGATCAAGTGTGCCGGAATGACCTATTTTTCTTGTATGCAGAATCCCCCTCATTTTGGCTACAACATCAAAGGAGGTCCAGTTTTTGGGCTTAAATACGTTGTAAATCATACTTTTGAGCATTATACCTCATTTTACAACTCTACTACTATGGGGTATAATAGACAAATCTAATAATTTTGGTCAAATTAATCAGAATCTACGTAAAGGAGAGGAAAAGAAATGAAACGGCTTTTATTACTGGCTGCCCTGACTGCGATCCTGCTCTCGGGTTGTGGAGGCGGCACACCAACCCCGCAGCCTCAGCCCCCCTCGCAAGATGAAGGACTGATCTCGGCATCGGCTGCCACTGAACCTATCGAGGTCGATCCTGTCAATCAAGCTGGTATTGCTTGCGGTTCCATCGCTCAAACCTACGCCGGCTATGCCGTGCAGCTCAAGGTTGACTTCGATCAAACTGACAAAGACAACGTTCAAAACGCATGCCGGGACGCCGTCATTTCCAGCATCGGAGACAGTTGGCCATCTGGTGACGAAATTGGTAGCGTCGCGTCAAACGTATATAACGAGGTTGATTCCGCCGGATACTTTGGTGAAGATATGGAAGGGTATCTGGTTGATTCATTCATCAAATTCATCAGTGAGGCAATCGACATCGACTGATTAGTTAAAAAATAGAAACCCCGTCGGGCACTGCAAATCAGCAATGCTTAACGGGGTTTCTTCACGCCTAAACACTTTAACCTGCTTGACTCCGCCAATCAAAAAT
>CAYMCX010000010.1:6714-7250 GCA_964389145.1 uncultured Candidatus Saccharibacteria bacterium | reverse complement strand
AATGATCGCAAGCCCTAAACGCATAACTTTAAATACAACCTTAACCACAACCCCCAAAAGGGGTAAATAACTTGAATTATATTAATATCTCGCATTCCATCAGTAAAAAGATTAAAATGATTTTATAAGGAAACATTTATGTCAAAAGTAAAAAATGAACTAAAAGACGATCCGTTAATGCCACTTAGGCATTCAGCCGAGCATGTACTTCATTCTGCTATGCAGGAATTGTATCCGGATTTGAAAAAAGTTATGGGACCACCTATCGAGGATGGATTCTACTTTGATTTTGATCTGGATCAAAAGATCTCTCCGGAAGATTTCCCAAAGATAGAAGCTAAGATGCAGGAAATTATCAAAGCAGACCTTCCAATTGTAAGAAATGAAGTAACTGCGGTGGAAGCTAAAAAAATATATAAGGACAATCCATACAAGCTTGAAACCTTGAAAGAAATTGAATTACGAGGCGAAAAGGTTTCTTTGTATGAGACGGGCAAAGAAGGGGATAAGTACCATGATTTAGACCTTTGTGGCGG
>CAYMCX010000010.1:5344-6704 GCA_964389145.1 uncultured Candidatus Saccharibacteria bacterium | reverse complement strand
TAAAAGTACCGGCGGCGTGAAGGCTTACAAGTTACTTAGTGTTGCGGGAGCGTACTGGAAGGGCGACGAAAAGAACAAAATGCTACAGAGAATTTACGCTACAGCTTTTGATTCAAAAGAAGCTTTAGAAAAGCATTTAGAACGAATCGAAGAAGCCAAAAAACGAGATCACCGGGTACTGGGTAAGGAACTTGATCTCTATACTTTTTCAGACCTGGTCGGAAAAGGACTCCCATTATTTACGGAAAAAGGAGCCACTATCTGGAGAGAACTTGAAAGATATGTTGTGGATGAAGAAATAAGAAGCGGATACAAGCACGTTAGAACACCAAGTTTGGCAAAGACTGACCTGTATAGAAAATCCGGTCACTACCCATATTACGCAGAAACAATGTACCCTCCAATGAAGGTCGACGAGGAAGAATTGATCTTAAGACCCATGACGTGCCCACATCACTTTTCTTTGTACCTGGACAGAGTTCATTCCTACAAGGAGTTGCCCTTAAGATTTGCAGAAATGGCAGCTCAATTTAGATATGAACTTTCTGGAACACTAACCGGTTTAATAAGAGTAAGAAGTTTCTGCTTGGCAGACGCGCATATCTTTGTTCGAAAAGAACAAGCCGCAGATGAAATAAAACGAGTTCTAAGTCTAATAGAGAAAATATCCGGCACAATAGGACTTAAAAAGGGCGAGAATTTTATCTACAGACTATCTTTAGGAGATCGTGAAAACAAGAAAAAGTACTACGATGCGCCACAAGAATGGGAACACGCCGAAGACATCTTAAGAAACGTGCTAAAAGAGGTAGACGCGCCTTTCTACGAAGCAAAGAACGAGGCAGCCTTCTACGGACCCAAAATTGATATTCAAATGGTAAACGTGGCAGGTAAAGAAGATACCGCGTTCACCGTTCAATACGATTTTGTAATGCCTGAGAGATTTGACCTTAAGTTCGTAAACGAAAAAGGCGAATTTGAGAGGCCAATTGTTATTCACAGATCGTCAATTGGAGCTTTGGAACGCGTTATGGGATTTCTTATCGAATATTACGCAGGAGCTTTCCCGGTATGGCTTTCACCAACTCAAGCAGTAGTAATTCCTATCGGTGAGAAACACAAGGAATACGCACAAATGATCGCCACACAGCTCAGAGAATCAAATATAAGAGTGGAGGTCGACGAACGGGACGAAATGATGCAGGCAAAAATTAGAGACGCTCAAAAACAGAAGGTTCCTTATATGCTCGTTGTAGGTGATAGGGAAGCGGAAAATCAGACAGCCAGTGTCAGATTAAGAACCGGTGAAAACAAGGGAGCCTTACCGATAGCAGAAGTAAAAGAGAAAATATCCAACAAG
>CAYMCX010000010.1:0-5334 GCA_964389145.1 uncultured Candidatus Saccharibacteria bacterium | reverse complement strand
GACCAAAGCGCTTGATTTGTGGTAATTTAGTGGCTGTCAGTGGAGGATTTAGTCTATATCAAACGATTATTACTTAATAAACTACAGAATACGAGCACCGGAACTACGAGTTATAGCATCGGACGGATCTAATCTAGGCGTGATTAAAACACAAGAGGCCTTAAAAATAGCGCAGGATCAAGAACTCGATTTGGTAGTAATCGCTGAAAAAGCTAATCCGCCTGTCGCGAAAATACTGGATTTTAACAAGTATTTGTACGAAGAACGTAAAAAAGCTTCGGCCATTAAGGCAAAATCTAAGAAAAGCGAGTTGAAAGAATTTGTTTTCGGCCCTACAATAGACGCCGGCGACTTGAACGTAAGAATTCAAAGAGCCAAAGAGTTTATATTAGACGGCAACAGGGTTAAAATAACAATCAAGTTAAAGGGTAGGGAAGCGGAACATCCGGAAGTTGGATTTGATAAGATTGACAAAATTACTGAGGAATTAAAGGGACTGGCTAAGTTCGAGGGAACGCCAAGACATGCCGGACACATCATCTCAGTAACATTTGTTAAAGCTTAACTAAGGAAATACATGAGAAAAACTAAAAAAACATTAATGAAAAGAATAAAAATTACTAAAAACGGCAAGATCATGACAAAGCAGACCCGTACAGGTCACTTGAAGAGAAAAATGGATTCTAGTCGAAGATTTAGAACTAAAGGCGCAGAAGAACAAACAAACTTAGGGCAAACCAGACGTTTCAAAAGACTTTTAGCAAAGATGGGAAGGAATATATAAAATGCCAAGAGTAAAAGGCGGTCCTAGAGGCCACAGAAAACACGTAAAAATATTAGCAATGACCAAAGGCTACAGAATGAGCCGAAACAGACTCTACAAAAGAGCTACTGAGGCTGTTGTAAGAGCCGGAGAACACGCTTTCGCAGGTAGAAGACAAAGACGAAGAGATATGAGAAAGCTTTGGATCATGAGAATAAACGCAGCTTTGACCGAACACGGTATCAAATACAGCAGATTTATTGATGCTTTGAAGAAATCTAACGTTGAACTTGATCGAAAAACTTTATCAGAAATGGCAGTAAACGACATGGCAGGGTTTAACAAGGTAGTAGAGAAGGTTAAGGGAGCGCTCTCAAAGTAAGGGAATCATTAAACTGAATAAAAACTAAGAGAACCTCCTGAAAAGGAGGTTTTTTTGACCCTCTTGTTGTAGGATTCAGCAGATTCATAGTAGAATTGACTAGCTATTAATATGGAACAAAAAGTCAAAGAATTAAGAAAAAATTTTGTAATGGAACTCGAAGAAACTTTGAAAACGGGTGACTTTGATTCCTTGTATTTAAAATATTTCTCCAAAACTCACGGACTTATAACCAAACTCATGAAGGAACTCCCAAAATTAAGTGTGGACGAGAGGAAAAAGTACGGGCCCGCAATAAATGAGCTGCAGGTGAATTTAAAAAATGAAATAGAACAATACAAAGCGGATTACACCAAAAAGCAAACACTAGACCCAAGGATTGATCTGTCTCTACCTGTTAAACCTAAAAAAGCAGGGATGCTTCATCCCACAACCCAACTAATCAAAGAAATGAACGATTTTTTCAGATACTACGGATTCTCCATCGCAGAAGGACCTGAAATTGAAACTGTTGAAAACAATTTTAGAAAGTTAAACCTGCCGGAAAACCACCCAGCGACAGATTTACAGGATACGCTTTTTGTTTATCAACCAAATATTTTATTGAGAACTCACACTTCCTCCGTAGAATCAAGAATTCTAACTGATTATAAACCTCCGATTAGAGCTGTCGTTCCCGGTAAAGTTTATAGAAATGAAACTGCAAGTAGAACTAACAGCTCCTTCTTTCACCAATACCAAGGTGTAGTTGTAGATAAAGGAATTACTATTCAGCACTTAAAAGGAATGCTTACCAAATTTCACCAATACATTTTTGACGATGAAGACATTGAATTGAGATTTAGGTATAAATACTACCCGGAAGTAACCCCAGGACTTGGAACCGACGTAAGATGCCCATTTTGCAAAGGAAAAGGATGTGAAGTCTGCAAATACAGAGGGTGGATAGAAGTTTTAGGCAGTGGAATGATTCACTACAACACCCTCAAAATGTGTGGAATTGATCCAGAAGTGTATACAGGTTTTGCGTTTGGGATGGGCTTAGATAGACTTGTCATGGCAAAATACGGAATAAGCGATATCAGAAAACTTTATGGAGGGGGAATGGTTTACCTATGAGAATACCTTTAGAATGGCTAAAAGAATATATTACAACAACTAAAACTCCAAAAGAGCTGGCTGATTCCTTCACGGCGATTGGACTTATGCTCGATAAACTAATAGACGGAAAAGTGCTGGATATGGAACACCGAATGGATCGCTCCGATTGGCTTTCAATTACAGGATGTGCAAGAGATTTGGCAGCGTACGAAAATATAGAACTAAAATTGCCGGCATTCCATTCCGAAAAAGGAAAGCCTGGCGGGAATGTAAAGATAGAAGTACATTGTCCGGAAGTTGTCAGGAGATTTAATACCAGGGTATTTAAGAATATAACAGTTAAAGAGTCTCCTTCGTGGTTAAAGCAGAGACTCACAGAATACGGAATGACCCCAATAAATAACATCGTGGATATTACCAATTACGTGATGGTAGAGCTGGGAAACCCAATGCATGCGCAAGACTTGGACAAATTTGATAAACAAGAAATTGTGATTCGAAAAGCAAAAGAAGGGGAGAAAATTACTACCCTTGATGGAACATCGGTTTTGCTCGACTCTCAGATGTTTGTACTAACTCAAAACAACGAACCCATTGTAATAGGCGGAATTGTTGGCGGAGCAAAAACAGCAGTAGATTCTAAAACCAAAAATATTGTTTTGGACGCAGGAAACTACGACCAAGCAAATGTTAGACAGTCGGCAAGACGGCTTAAAATTCAAAACGAAACGGTTTTAAGATTTGATAAATTTTTGCACCCTACGTTAACAGAAGCTGCAATTGAAAGAGCCACTCATTTAATTTTAGAACTTGCTGGCGGGGAATATTTTGAAAACACAGATTATTACCCAAATCCAACACCTAAGAAAATTATGAAATTAAGGTACGCCAGACTGGAAAAGTTAAGTGGAATGAGTATAGAAAAAAACGAGATAAAACGCATTTTACTGGCACTTTCGTACATGCTTGTTGAGGAAACAGGAAACGGCCTGGAAGTTGAGGTACCTTACTTTAGGACTGATGTTGAAGTTGAAGATGATATTGTGGCAGACATTCTTAGAATAAACGGATATCATAAGATTCCTTCACAACTTATTGCTTCAGCACCACCTAAAGAAATAACTCCAAAAGTATATAAGTTTGAAAATACTTTGAAAGACGCGCTTGTGACTTTGGGTTTGCACGAACATATAACAGACCCATTAGTTTCTTCAGACGAAATTGAGGAGAAACAAGTTGTACTTGAGAACTCCCAAAGTTCTGAAAAAAACGCTCTTAGGACAAACCTATACCAAACCTTGCAGCCAATTGTAGAAAACTATACAAAGCATGGAGAAAAAGAAGTTGGGATATTTGAAATAGGGAATATATACAAAGTAAACGGTGCTAAGAACCGATTTGATAGCTATCAGGAAATACGCACATTAGAAGTAATTTACAAGGGAGAGGAAACACCTTACGGAAACTCCCTTAAAATTAAAGAACTATACTACGGTCTTTTAAACATCCTTGGAATTGAAGATGCTACGGTTGGAAACTTATCCCACGACTCATTTAGTATTGAGGTTGAAAAATTATTAGAAGCTCATAAGAAAAACCTTAGAGTGGTGGACGAGCTGCAAAATAAAATAACTGAAGATATTTCTATTACATCACCTGCAGGAAAAGCGTTTGGACCAACCTTAGAAAAAATATTAAAGGCAGACAAAAGAATTACAAAAGCTTACGTTCTGGAAGAATATTTTGATACCACAAAAAACACTAGATCTGTGTTGGTGAGAATTGAGTTCCCTGAAAAGCAAATAACAAAAGAACAGGCGGCAAAAGTAGTAGAAAAAATAAAAGAGGGGATTGTTAGTTCACTTTGAGCTTAATTGTAGCTTTACCTTCATTTCCGTTTTTATCCTCAGCTACAACCTCATATTCATGCTCACCGGTATCTTCTGAGGAATATTCAAAGTTGTAGCCAAACGGCTCGTTGGAATCCCTGGCAGCAAGCTTTCCATTATCATAAATCCTAACTTCATTTATTTCTTCCGAGGCAGAGATTTCTACCTGAAGTCTGAAACTGCGGGGCACTTTGTCCTCATCGTCATATCCGACAATATCTACATACACTTCGTTGTCATTTTTTATATCACCGTCTTCGTATTGTAAATGTGACTTTGTGGTAGGAGGGAAATACTTGTCGTCATCTCTATAATGCTCGTAGATCCACTTATCAACGTCATTCTGCCATTCACTTAACTCAGCGGTAATTTTTATATAAGTATTTACTTCAGATTCGTCCGCGTCTTTACATGAATCGTTAGCGATCTTCCCATCTTCCTTGCACACCTCAATTTTTTGAAACCAAGTACTGGGAGCTGTAGGCTCAGTTCCTTCTATGAACCACTCACTTCTTGTCGGAAAGTCTTCAAATGGGAGCATACCGGTTAAAGTATCAACCTCCACTTTCTTCATGCCTTTTGGAGCCTCGATTTTCTCATTGGGCTCATCTTTTAAAAACTCGATCATAAATCTACGCCAAATTGGGGTTGCACCCGAGATACCCGATGCCAAAACAGGGTTCATTTTGTCGTTGTTGTTATTTCCTACCCAAACTCCAGCCACAATAGAAGGAGTAAAACCAATCGCATAGTTGTCTCTTTTATCGTCAGTAGTACCTGTTTTTACAGCTACCTGATGCCCCGGTATGTTTAACAAACTTCCAGCCCCAAAAACCTCACTTCTGGCACCGTCGTCAGACAGAATATCAGCTATCAGAAACGCCACCTTCTCATCCAAAACCTTAACGCCGCCGTTATCCCTCCACTTGTATAAAACACGCCCCTTGCCGTCCTTAACCTCTAAAATAGGGGCTAGTTCTCTGTACCGACCCTTTGCAGCAAATACAGCAAAAGCATTAGTCATTTCTAAAAGCTTTGTCTCGCCTCCGCCCAAAGTTAAAGCCAAACCGTATCTTTGTCTTTCCTTCAATGTTGAAATACCCATGGCTTCCGCCTGATCGATCATTGAATCAAGTCCGACTATTTTCAAAGCTTTAACAGCAGAAATGTTTATGGAATTTCCCAATGACTTTCTCACA
>CAYMCX010000009.1:2313-15990 GCA_964389145.1 uncultured Candidatus Saccharibacteria bacterium | reverse complement strand
GGACTGCGGGTTTTGGTCCCGCCTATTGGGGTTCGAATCCCTATCCCCCAGCCAGTAGCGACATGCGTCGGCAAAAACAGGCGAATCTATTGTTAAATCGACCTCTTTTATGGTTTCGAACTCTTTGACTGCTTCTTTCATCTCATCCAGACCTCTCTCAATTAGGTAGAATGGTTTTTGCCCGTCAATACAGAGTTTCTTATCTTTTATAGTTAGTTTCGATCCTAATGTTGCCAATATCTGAGTCTTTGTTTTCAGATCGCCATGTTGAAACCAATAACGTGAATAACGAGCAAAGTTAAAGGTTTTTTCTGATAACTCAAGCCAGTTGTTGATTCTTGCATCAACCATGTTGATCTTAGCTATCAGGTCTTCTTTCTCTGACATTAATGATTTTCTCTGTGTGATGTACTCTTCTTCACTAATAACAGAACCGTCAACGTTTTGAGGTGATATTTTCATTTGGAGTAAATTATCGATTCTTTTAACACAATCATCGTAGGCTTGTTGTTGACTTCTTCTAACTGCTTCTCTGTCAATTACCTCAATGTCATTTAACTCATTCAAGTGCTGTATCGCCCAATTTTTGAACTTTTCAGATATCGCAAATCGACTTAATTCTTCCGTTACCTGTTTTTCTAGGTTTTCAAGTAGAATGCTTCCCTGGGTACAGTTTGGGTGTGACTTTTTAGTACAGTGATAGTATGTGTAGCTTAGTATTTTGTGGTTTTTCATGTCCTCAATCTTTGTACCACAATAAGGACACTGTGTAGTTTTGTACCCTCTACTAAATTTCTCTCTACAATGTCCACAAATTATGTGTATTTTGATCTCTGCTGTAACTTTTGATTCACATTCACCACATCGAAGTAACTCTTTATATGGGAACTCATGTCTAGTGAAATGAGATCCTCTTGCTCCTAACATCATGTTGATTTTGTCGTACTCACTTCTTGTTATGATGGCTTTATGTGATCCCATAACGGAACCCTCACGCCTAACCATCAAGCCATAATAATACGGATCGTTAAGCATTCTATAAAACCCACTCCTATTAAGTGGTTTTGCACCTGTTTTAGATGTCTTTCGTGTTCTGTAGTTCCAGTCGTTGTTCATCATGTCCAGTACCTCCATAGCCGTGTATGAACCACTTAGATACAGCTTGAATGCTTTCTCAATTAACGGCAAACGGTCTTTATCTTCAGTAACAGTCTTTTCTCTTGTGATTGGATCAATTACATTCAAATAACCCTGTTTTGCTGGCCCATTCCAAAGTTTTCTTTCTAAAAATTTATGTTTGTTGCCACGTTTAACAGACTCGCTTAACGCATCTGAGTATTTCTTGCTCATCACAAGATCTGTACCAATGTTAGCTTTATCATCCGAGTTGTTCTTATACACTCTGTTAGGCGTCACAATCTGATCTATGTATCCATCGTCCATAAGCTCTATAACAGTTGCCGCATCTGCCGAATTTCTTGCTATGCGATTAAGATTCCATACAATGATTCCACAATTTCTGCTTTTTTGGATCTCGCTTAACATTTCATTAAATAATGGTCTTCCTCTATGATGTGCTGACTGAGATTCTCTGTATATCTTAATAACTTTGAGGTTTAGACTATCTACTAGATCTTTAAGCTCTTTTTCCTGAGCTGGGAGTGAGGCAGCTTGCTTATCTGTTCCCTCACTACTTTTTCTTAAATACATGTAGTATCTTGTTTCCATTATCGTTTCTTTTCTGTGCTCCCTAGGGTACAAGTACCCTGTGGGTTGTCAAGCCAACTTCGTACTAAATCACTGTCTTTAACAGGAATAGGTCTATAAATTAAACTAACAAACTGTAGTAGTTCTAGACCTAGTCTATTGGCATCCTCATCACTAAGACTTACACCATATTCTTCAAGATACAGTTTCTTGAAACTTTCCAGGGCTTTTAGACTTAGTCTTATCATCTCTGTACCTCCTGGTGGCTATCAACATTAGAAGCATCTGTTTTGTCTGATTTGTTATGTTGGGTTTCAGTAGGGGTAGCATTGTCCTCTTTACTCGCCACCTGATTTCTATCAGTTATAAGATTGTTTTCTGTATTATCGATTTCCTTACTACTTAGTTTATTATCTATAATCTCTTTTACAGATTCGAGTTTTCCCGTTGCTCTGTTAAAGACTTTATAACTAGTATCACTAGTAACGTTACTGTATATTTTCCTGGCTTCTTCTGCAGGATGTTTACTTTTAAGTATCTGTTGTAGCTTTTTCTTGTTTTCTTCTCTTTTTTCCTCAGAAATATTATTCTCTGGTAATACTAAGAGAGTATTATTAGTAGGAACCTCACTTCCCTCATATACAGGAACGGCACTTCCGTTATGAGCGGAACTATTTGAGTTTCTAGCTGTCTTAGCATAGGAACTGCCGTTCCCATCCCAAATGTAATCCATTGAAATTATGTAGTTGTTGGTTGTGTTGTATCCTACCCTTTGTTTTTTTAGCGCACCTGCATCTTCTAGCTCCTTTAACAGATTTCTGACATGTCTAGATGAAAAACCTAAATCTATTGCAAGTTTGTCCTGTCCAGTAAAACAAAAATCATTTTTCCTACAATACCTTAACAATACGCAAAGAAAATATCTGGCTGATATAGAAAGGTTTGAGCTTCTAAGCAATTTGTTTGGAACTATAGTGTAATCCTTCATAACACTTTTAGTTTCTAACAAGTCTTCTATTTTTTGTATGAAGGTTATAAGTTTATAAAATGCACCTACAGGGTTAAAAGTTTCTTGTAGTAGTTAATCGCTTTTAACACACGATTATCATCAAGACCTATTAAATCGGGGTCATCGCTATTTGCACATTCACTAGCGATATCAACATAGCGTAAACCAGATAAATGCTTCCAGTACCAATCTCGGTATGTTCTAATCCTGTTAGCTTTATCAGTTCTAGGTTTATAGTAACTAAGTCTTTCATCGGTTTTGTATAAAGTCTTCGCAATTCGGCCAGCTTCAATTATCTCCCTATCACTAGAATTTGGACTCACAATGATAGCAACCTGCGGGAGCTCAAGTTCAGAAACTGACATTTGTAGATTGTTGCTATCGGTAACAATTACTTTTGTTGTTTTATAGCTGAAATCATTCACTTTACCGTATAAGATGGCATCTTTGCACACATCAGAAAATATTGGTGGACGCTTAAATATATAGCACCATAACAACATCTCCGTATCAAAAGCAGGATATGCATCCATGCCATCTTCTTTATCAAACACATACAGGTGCTTTTGTGTGAAGTCGATTAACTGTTTAGCGTTTTTGTACTTATTGAAATTTATGATGTGCTTACTCCAATCCTCCGTTACCAGATCAGAGTTTTCATCACGTAACTCTTCTATACCGTACTCTTTTCTTATTAGTGGCAGTAACCTAAGAAAATTTGGTTTATCCACAAGTGTAGAAAGTTCCATAAAATTGGTGTCATCTTCTGCAAGAATCTCTACTTTAAGTTTTATTAAATCTCCGTTCTTAATTTTCATCATGGTAATTCTATTTTACTAAAAATCTCCTTTACTTGATGGCTTAAAATAACTTTATGAATATTAGATCGATTGATGTAATCGTACACCCCAATTTTTATCAAATGACAGTACCTTACCTACCTCTACATAAACGACAGCTAGAACTAGTTAGTATATGGGACAGACGTTTCAACGAGCTTGCGGATCAAGAAGATACCATATTGATATATCTATCCTTTCTATCAGACGAGAAACTTAGTAACGGATTAAATGACGTAAAAATGCTAGATAACAAAGTTGAGCAGGATGAGATTTTAACAATACGCAAATTACAAGCAGTTCTTAGTAAACGATTAATAGTATATGGCTGGACACTTGTGATTAGTGAAGAAAGTATAGTAGGTGCCCTTAAATCCAGAGGGTTTTCTTACGTTTCAGAGGATGTAAACATCAGCGTCTATGGTGAGGTTCTTGAAGTATGTGTTGCTAGTTGGGCGAGTTATCTTGCCTGTATTTTAAGGATCCCAGAATACAACATACACATTGATCCGATTGAATCATTATCTAACCAAGAATGTACCATGATTGATAAGTGGAGATACGATATCCTTAGTCAAAAATAGCGTCCAATCATAAACCGAGTTATCGGAACCAATAAATTATCAATAACAAACTAATAAGACTGCATGGACTCCTTGTCATAACACCATAAAAGTCTTCTTCCACTCAAAGTTTCTATAAAAGAGTGGAGAGATTTTATGCATAAAAACTATGCGTATTTTTATTTTCTACAGATAATTGTGCAACTTAAATCTTTGTAAATAAAAACGAAACGAGTAAAATACGAAACTATAGGAGGAATAACTTATGGCAACAAAAATATTTATAATGTGTCCAGAATCAGAATTCAGCACAGAGTGGCAGTATAAGTTAAAGAATATAGGTGAAGTTACTTTCACAAAAAGTAGAGATCCATATCCATTGGAGGAGTTAATAAAATTAGCTAAGGATGCAGAAATCCTAGCATTTGATCCTGATAACATAGGTGGATTTGAGAAATCAAAGGTAAGGCTTCTTAACCTTATGGAAGCTATGCCCAAACTTAAAGGGTTAGCTCTTAGCACAACAGCATTTGGTTATGTTGATTTAGAGTACTGCAAGAAAAGAGGAATAGTTGTAACTAACGTTCCTTTCTACTCAACAGAATCGGTTGCTGAGCACACCCTAGCAATGATTTTAGGTTGCGTTAAAAGAATATTTCTTACGGATCGTAGAACACTGAAAAACAAATACGTATTGGAAATGGGTCGGGAACTCAACCGCCTATCGGTTGGAGTTTTAGGGCTTGGCCACATTGGGGAGCGTACAGCCCAACTATGCAGGGCCATTGGGGCAACAGTTTATGCATATAACCGAACACCAAAAAGAACTGAATTTGTGCAAAGAAAGTCCATTGAGGAGGTTCTTAGAAAATCAGATGTTATAGCAATACACCTTGCTGAAAACACAGAAACGGAAAACTTTCTATCAAAAGAAAGAATCGAAATGTTAAGAGACGGTGCTGTTGTGGTTAACACCTCAGACCGTTCGTTAGTTGATGAAATCGCAATGGCAAAAGCATTGAAATCGGGCAAGGTAGATCAATACTGTTTTGAGGGGGAAAATCTTAAAGGATCCCCGCTTGATGGAATTGAGACAGCTATTATGTTTAAGGGGTTTGGTTGGTACACAAAGGAAGCCCTAGAGAAAAACAAAGAAATTTGGGTTAACAATATCGTGGGAATTTCAAAAGGTACACCAAACAATCCGATTAAGACATAACGGATATCCTCTAGATATAGTATTAAAAAGTTAATAGAAATGGCTCTATGACGCCACAAACGACCTGGGCGAGTCTTTATGGTGGAATGGGTTTAGATTACGCCTTTTGTTAAAAAACTCACCTAAAACCACCCCACAACGCCACATAACGAACCAGATGCTAGTTCTCCAAACCCCATATCAAATGTATAATTAAAAGCAATTGATTAAATATTTAATACAAAGAAAAGGGTACAGAACTATTAACATTAGAAGAAACTGCCGAACTACTGAAAGTAAGTATAGGAACACTTAGACGATGGGACAATGAGGGGTACTTAAAAGCAATTAGAATCGGAACTAGACGTGGTGTCGGGGATCGCAGATACAAAAGAGAAAACATTGAAGAGTATATAAGAAAATTAAATGAAAAGTAAAATATGGCACTAAAAAAATCAGAATTATATAGTTCGATCTGGAAAAGCTGCGATGAACTGAGAGGAGGCATGGACGCCTCACAATACAAAGATTACGTTCTCACCCTACTTTTTGTTAAATATGTTTCAGATAAATATGCTGGTAAACAAGATCCATTGATTGAGGTTCCAGTTGGAGGTGGATTCAAAGACATGATTGCTCTGAAGGGTAAACCCAACATTGGTGAAGGTATCAATATCATTGTGTCAAAACTTGCAGAAGCAAACGACCTGAAAGGTGTTATAGATCAGGCAGATTTCAACGATACGGACAAGCTTGGCTCAGGAAAAGACATGCAGGATAAGCTTACAAACCTTATAGCCATTTTTGAAAACGAGGACTTAGATTTTAGTAAAAACAGAGCTGGTGGTGATGACCTTTTAGGTGATGCGTATGAGTACCTCATGCGCCATTTTGCTACGGAATCAGGCAAAAGCAAAGGTCAGTTTTATACTCCCGCAGAAGTATCAAGGATACTAGCCAAAGTTATTGGAATAAATAAATCCCAGGCGAGAAATGAAACCATCTACGACCCAACCTGTGGATCGGGATCACTTTTACTAAAAGCGGCTGATGAGTCAGAACATGGTGTAACAATCTACGGACAAGAAAAAGACAATGCTACAGCAGCCTTGGCTAAAATGAACATGGTCCTTCATGCTAACCCAACTGCTGAAATCTGGCAGGAAAACACACTCTCAAAACCACATTTCAAAAATAGCGACGGAACATTAAAAACATTTGACTATGCTGTAGCCAATCCTCCCTTTTCAGATAAATCCTGGGGCAATGGGCTTGATCCTGCTAATGATGAGTTTGATAGATTCAGTTATGGAATACCGCCAGCTAAAAATGGGGACTATGCATTTCTACTACATGTCATACGTTCATTAAAAAGCACAGGAAAAGGAGCCATCATTCTTCCCCACGGAGTACTTTTTAGAGGTAATGCTGAGGCAGAAATACGCAAAAACATTATCAGAAACGGTTTCATAAAAGGTGTTATCGGCCTACCATCAAATCTTTTCTATGGTACAGGTATCCCTGCTTGTGTCATTGTGCTGGACAAAGAGGGTGCCCAAGGTAGGAAAGGGATTTTCATGATTGACGCTAGCAAAGGCTTTGTTAAGGATGGAAACAAAAACAGGTTGAGGGAACAAGACCTACATAAAATAGTTGATGTATTCACAAAACAGATCGAAGTACCCAAATACTCACGCATGGTTCCATTAAGCGAAATAGAAGAAAAAGAATACAACCTGAATATACCCAGATACATAGACTCTCAGGAGGAAGAAGACCTACAAGATATCGAAGCACATTTGTTAGGCGGTATCCCAAATACAGACATAGATGCATTACAAAAGTATTGGGATGTTTATCCAACACTTAGAAACGAACTTTTCAGCTCAAACAACAGGAAAGGATACAGTAAATTAAATGTGTCTGATGAACAAATAAAACATACTGTCTTCTCTCATCCTGAATTCATTTCTTATAGTAAAAAGGTTCAACAGAATTTTAATAAATGGAGAGATAAAAACAGGACAACCCTTATGAGTATGCAAAATGGTTTCAAACCCAAAGTTCTTATACACGACCTGTCAGAAGATTTGCTGGATAGCTTTACGAATCTAGATCTCATAGATAAATACGATGTATACCAGCATCTGATGACCTACTGGAACGAAACAATGCAAGATGACGCTTATCTGATAGCTTCGGATGGTTGGAATTCAGAAGTTACCGTTATAACAAATAAAAAAGGTAAAACAACTGGCTGGGAATCTGCACTACTTCCTAAGGAGTTAGTTATAAAAAGATACTTTTCAGACGAACAGAAACAAATCGATGAATTACAAACCAACCTGGATGAGGTTACACAAGGTATGCAGGATTTAGCAGATGAACACTCTGGAGATGAGGGATTGTTGGAAGAGGTTAAATCAGATGCAGGCAACATATCTAAAAGCAATGTGACCAAAAGAATAAAGGAAATCAAAGGAGATCTCAATTTTGAGGATGAACTGAAAGTGATACAAGAGTACCTTACCCAACTCGACAAAGAATCAGATATTAAAAACAGGATCAAAACTACTGAGGAAAAGCTAGATCAACAATTATTAGTAAAATACAAATCCTTAACAGATGATGAAATCAAACAGTTGGTTGTGGATGATAAATGGATGGGAACACTAGAACAGTTGGTTCAGAGTGAAATGGACAGAATATCCCAGAAACTAACACAGAGAGTAAAAGATCTGTCTAAAAGGTATGTAAATACTTTGCCTGAGTTAGACAAGGAAGTAAAAGGTTTAGCCCAAAAGGTAGATGGGCACCTAAAAAAGATGGGATTTTCATGGTAACAGATACTCAAGTTAAAACAGGATATAAGCAGACTGATATAGGTGTGGTTCCAGAAGATTGGGATATGTACCAAACAAAAGCAATTACTGAAAATATATCAAATAGCATAAAAATAGGACCGTTTGGTAGCCAGCTAAAAAAAGAGCTGCTAGTGAAGTCGGGGTACAAAGTATATGGCCAAGAAAATGTCTACGAAAGGGATGTAGAAATCGGAGAAAGGTATATAGATGAGAATTATTTTCGCAAACTAAAATCTTGCGAATTAAAAACTGGAGATTTTGTTATCTCTATGATGGGCACGATAGGTAAATGCATGATCATGCCAGAAAATATGGAAAATGGCATTATGGACAGTCACTTGTTACGTATGAAACTGAACCGAAACAAAATAAATCCTCAACTACTTATTCAATTGTTTAATTCACCCATAGTACAAAATCAGGTTATGAATTTATCTGTTGGTGGAATAATGAGTGGGCTAAGCTCAACTATAATAAGAAAACTTATACTCCCAGTACCTAAAACCATTGAGGAGCAAAACTCAATAGCTAAGGTTATGCATGATACGGATAAATTTATAACAAAACTAGACCAACTCATTGAAAAAAAGCGCAATATTAAACAAGGAACAATGCAAGAACTTCTCACTGGTAAGCGTAGATTGCCTGGGTTTAGTGATGAGTGGGAAAAAAAACAAATACGAGATCTTGCAGAAATCGTAAGCGGTGGAACTCCTAAAACATCTATAGAAGAGTATTGGGATGGAGGTATCCTTTGGTGCACACCGACTGACATAACGAATTGTGAACCTAAGTGGATTAGTTCAACAGAAAAAACAATCTCTAGGCTTGGTTTACAGAAAAGTTCAGCAAATATATTACCTAAGGGTAGTCTGCTGTTATGTAGTAGGGCCACTATTGGTGAGGTACGAATAGCAAGTACTGAATTTACAACTAACCAAGGGTTCAAGTCTCTAGTGTGCAACTCAAACGTAGACAATGAATTTCTTTACTATTACATCCTGACCATAAAAAACACCTTAATTGAAAAAGCTAACGGATCAACATTTCTAGAAATATCTAAAAAAGATTTGCAGAATATAACCCTCTTGGTTCCAAAAAAAGAAGAGCAAAAAGCAATAGCTGAGGTTCTTGCCGCTATGGATGAAGAAATCATGGTGTTAGAGAATCAAAAAAATAAATACCTTGATATTAAACAGGGTATGATGCAACAACTTTTAACAGGAAGGATAAGGCTTATATAGGTATGGCTAAAAGGTCTACAGATATAATAATTGAAAAAGCCATCAACGCCCTTGTTTCTGCAATAGAAATTTACAACAAACCAGATTTCAAATATCGTGAAGAAAACTTCTGTATCCTCATAGTAAATGCGTGGGAATTGCTACTGAAAGCAAAGACACTAAAAGATTATGGTTATGACAAAAAATCCTTATATGTAAAATACTATCCTGAAACAAAAAAGGGAGAAAAAAGTAAATCATTTAGATACAAGAAATCAGAGTCAGGTAACTTTTTGACCAAAGACATTAACACTTGCATAAAGGAGCTGAGATCAGATAACCGTCTGGAAGAAAGCATGGCATCTAACCTGTTGAGCCTTATTGAAATTCGGAACACATCGATACATTACTACAACACATCGTTGGACTATGTTAAAAGCACTCATGAACTAGGCTCTGCATCCATACATGGTTTTGTTACTTACTTATATGAATGGTTTGAGCACAGGCTCAACAAATACCATCTGTATCTGTTGCCGTTGTCATTCTTTGGGGTTGATTCTGTCGAAGCAATTCCCCTGCATTCTCAAGAAATAAAACTACTTGAATACATAGCTAAACAAAGAGAAAAGTATCCATACAATAAATCTCAAAAAGTACACTACTCCTTTCAAATAGAAATAAGTCTAACAAAAAAGTCAAAAGGAACTTCTGGTGTGTTCCTCACTAACGATCCATCAGCAACAAAGGTCTATCTCAGCGAAGAAGATCTAGAAAAACGCTACCCATTTTCCTTTGACAAACTTGTAACCGAATGTGATTCCAGATATACGGACTTCATTCGTAACAATGAGTTCTATGAACTCAAGAGCAGATATGAGGACAATCCAAAGTATTGCTATAAAAGATACCCAGGACTACATAACTCCGGCACACCAAGAAAACATTACAGTACGGCTATTTTGGAAGAGTTTGATAAAAAGTTTGAAAGGAAAAAGAAATCATGACAGAAATAAATAAAACAGTAGGTCAGAAAGAAAGACTTGCACAAGACAGAATAATCGAATTATTCAAAGGTATGGGATATGAATACCTTGGCAACTGGGAAGACCGTGAAGGAAACAGCAACATAGAGGAAGAGTTGTTAAAAAAATATCTTTCAGACAATGGACATACTGAGAACATTATAGAGCGTACCCTATACGAACTTAAACAAGCATCCGAAAATCAAAGCAAGGGATTATATTTTGTAAACAAGGATGTGTATGAACTTCTTCGTTACGGTGTAAAAGTCAAAGAAGATATAAGTGAGAACAAACAAACAGTCTGGCTTATAAACTGGGAAGAGCCAGAAAGAAACCACTTTGCAATAGCTGAGGAAGTAACCGTCAAAGGACACCATGAAAAAAGACCAGACATTGTTTTGTATGTGAATGGTATCGCAATAGGAGTTTTGGAACTCAAAAGAAGCACTATATCAGTATCAGAAGGTATAAGACAAAACCTAGATAACCAGCTAGAGCACTTCATAAGGCAATTCTTTTCAACTGTACAGCTAGTTATGTCTGGAAATGATACCGAAGGGTTGCGCTACGGAGTCATCGAAACCACAGACAAGTACTATCTAACTTGGAAAGAAGACAGCGACATTCAAAATCCATTAGATCGCCAACTTACACAACTTTGTGCAAAAAATAGATTACTAGAAATAATCCACGATTTCATCGTTTACGATAAAGGAATTAAGAAAATATGCAGACCCAACCAGTACTTTGGTGTAAAAGCAGCGCAGGAAAGTGTCAAAAAACGCCAAGGTGGTATCATCTGGCACACACAAGGATCAGGTAAAAGCTTAACCATGGTTTGGCTTACCAAATGGATATATGAACACAATCCCAATGCACGTGTACTTCTCATCACAGATAGGGATGAGTTAGATAAACAGATTGAAAAAGTTTACAAAGGCGTAAAAGAAGATATCTACCGAACACAAAGCGGAAGAGATTTATTAGAAAAACTGAACAGCACTACCCCATGGCTAATGTGTTCCCTGATACATAAGTTTGGAACAAGAGAGCAAGCTGGAGATGAAGATTACGAAACATTTATAGAAGAGTTAAAAAACAACCTACCTGCAGATTTTAGAGCTAAGGGTGACATCTTTGTGTTTGTAGATGAATGTCACAGAACACAGTCAGGTAAGTTACACGAAGCAATGAAACAGATTCTAGGAAATGCGATGTTTATTGGTTTTACAGGCACCCCTCTACTAAAAAAAGATAAGCAAAAAAGTATAGAAATTTTTGGGCCTTACATACACACTTACAAGTTTGATGAAGCTGTAAAAGACAAAGTTATCCTAGATTTACGCTATGAAGCCAGGGATATACCACAAGAACTTACATCCCAAGATAAAGTAGATCAATGGTTCGAAGCTAAAACAAAAGGACTAAACGACTACGCCAGAATAGAGCTAAAAAAACGTTGGGGTACAATGCAAAAAGTTCTTAGTTCTAAATCTAGACTCAACAGAATAGTCGGGGACATTTTGCTGGATATGGAAACAAAGGATCGCTTACAAAGTGGTCAAGGAAATGCCATGTTAGTAGCAGGAAGCATATATCAGGCTTGTAGATACTATGAATTGTTCCAAGATGCGGGTTTCAAAAAGTGTGCGATTGTTACATCTTACTCCCCAAGTACTAGCGATTTAAGAGGCACAACCACAGGTGAAGATTTGAATGCAGAAGAATTACAAGAATATGAAATCTATCAGAAGATGCTGAACGGTAAGGATCCTGAGAAATTCGAGGATGAGGTTAAAAAGATATTTATTGAAGAACCAGGTCAAATGAAGCTACTCATAGTTGTAGATAAACTTCTAACAGGATTTGATGCGCCCTCAGCAACATATCTATACATCGACAAAAGTATGCAGGATCACGGTTTGTTTCAAGCTATCTGCAGAGTAAATAGACTTGATGATGAAAGTAAGACCTACGGTTTTATCATAGACTACAAGGATTTATTCAAGAGTTTAGAAAAAGCCGTAGATGAATACACATCCGAAGCATTCGAAGGTTACGACAAAGAAGATGTCGAGGGATTACTACAAAACAGGCTAACAAAAGGCAGAGAAGATTTAGAAGAAGCCTTGGAAAGAGTCCGTGCATTATGCGAACCAGTACAGCAACCAAAAGATACATACGAATATGCAAAATACTTCTGTGGAGACCCTGAAAAGGTCGAAGATCTACAAAAGACAGCTGAAAAAAGAGTCGCATTGTATAAGCATGTTTCGTCACTTGTTAGAGCTTATGCAAATCTTGCTAATGAAATGTCAGATGCAGGATTCTCACAAAAAGAAGCGCAAGATATAAAAGATGAAGTTAAACATTACGAAGGTGTGAGGCAGGAAATAAAACTTATAAGCGGTGACTACATTGACCTAAAAACATTTGAGCCATCAATGAGGCACTTAATAGATACCTACATTGACGCACAAGAAAGCAAGAAAATATCAGGTTTTGACGATCTAACCATAGTGGATCTACTAGTCAAAAAAGGTGCGGGCGCAGTAGAAGACCTACCAGAGGGCATAAAAAAGAACAAGAATGCCATTGCCGAAACCATAGAAAACAACGTAAGAAAGGTCATCATAGATGAGAAGCCTACAAACCCTAAATACTTTGAAAAAATGTCTGTTTTGCTTGATGAACTCATAAGAGAGCGCAAAGCAAAAGCGAGAGCATACGAGGAATATCTTGCAAGGATAACAGAGCTAGCAAAAAGAGTTAGTGATCCAGGTACAGATTCCGCATACCCTCCTACGATGAAAACAAGCGCACAAAGAGCTCTCTACGATAACCTTGGTCAGGACGAAACACGTTCATTACGACTGCACGATGCAATTATGCATACAAAAAGAGATGACTGGCAGGGAAACATTTTCAAGATCAGAGAGATGAAGAAAGCAATAAGACAATATGTCGATGATGACGATCTGGATACTATTTACGACTTGATAAAAAACCAAAAAGAGTATAGGTAGTAACTACAATGATAATTAATGGTATCCCTATCGACATTGTGAAAAAAAATATTAAGAACCTGCACCTCGCAGTTTATCCACCCGATGGTAGGGTCAGGCTTGCGGTTCCGAAAAAGACGAGTGATGAAAAAATCCGCCTGTTTGTTATATCCAAAACCAGCTGGATCAAAAAGAAACAAAAAAGGAAAGATGCCGTATTGTTCAACAGCGGAGCCAGCGCCAA
>CAYMCX010000009.1:0-2303 GCA_964389145.1 uncultured Candidatus Saccharibacteria bacterium | reverse complement strand
AAAAAGAAGCAAAAACAGCTACGAGAACAGCATCGACAAACAGAAAGAAAGTACGTCACAGGTGAAAATCACTACTACAAAGGCAGTAAATACCTTTTACGAGTTAAATATCACTCCGCCCGAGCCAAAATACACCTAAGTGGAACCAAATACATTGATCTATATGTGCGAAAAGATAGTTCCAGAGATTACAAACATAGCGCAATGCTTGAATGGTACAGAGAAAGCATGAGGGAGCAGATCCCCGCCCTGCTTGAAAATTGGGAAGAAAAGACAGGGATCAAAATCAAAGAATGGAGAATCAGAAAAATGAAAACCAAATGGGGTACCTGCAACATAAAGGCCAAAAGAATCTGGCTAAATTTAGAACTAGCCAAAAAACCCGACCACTGTCTTGAATATGTGCTTGTACATGAGTTGATCCATATTCTTGAAAAACGCCATACAGACAAATTTAGAGCTTACATGACAAAGTTTATGCCTAAATGGGAACTATACAGGGATGAGCTGAACGGACAGATCTTGGGGCATGAGAAGTGGGAATACTAAACCATCAATATATTGTACTGACTAGTTGACACGTGTGTGTAGCAGTGTTATATTAATGCCATGACAAAAACAAAGATTGAATACAGCGGCGAGTACTCCACAGGAAGTAACATACAAAGAACAATCATCTACCATTATGATGAAGGTGAGAAACTTTTAGGAATGTATGAAGTTTGGGCTACAAAAGATCACATAAATAAGAAGTATCCTAGTAAAGACTTGAATTTCAACGAGAAGATTAGGTCGAATGCAATAGATGCCTTTGAAGGCATACTAAAACACAATGAAGAGGACAATAAAAAGGACACAGCGGTTTTTCTTGATGTGGGTAAAGCACCCAAGTATGGAAACTACAGAGAATTTCCAGGTGTTATAGCAGACATTGAGCCAACCATAAGAACAAATGTTAGCATGCCCGAAAATATGTATGCCTGGTTAAGGGTGCAGGCAGCGAAGGAAAATAGCAACATATCAGAAGTCATTAAACAGGCAGTTAGAGATTACCAGACTATACTTTGTCCAAAATGTGCCAGTAATCATGTTGTAAGAACAGGATTTGCCCACGGCGTAGGTTCAGGTCCAACCCCACCTCCTGCAATACACAAACAGTATGAATGTTTAGATTGTAAAAATCTGTTTCATTACCCTAGTACGGACAGATAAAATCATAGAGATGATGAATATGGCTCTACAACGCCATAAACAGTTAGGTTGAGTTTATATTTCCAAACGATATAAGTATAGATTTATATGAAATCTCTTGCCAGGTGACACCCTACAACGCCAGGATAAAATCTAATCGCACAAGCTCTGGTTGTGTTACTGAAACAGACTAATTGGTATTTTTACTAATCAATTAGTAAATTCATCAGTTTTACTATTCAAATAGCAAATTCATAGAGTAGAAGTTCAATTACTGGTAATTAAAATGCAAAACCAGGCTATTTCAGGTAGTTAGTAACAGCTGTAAACAATGCGTTGGCCTCATCATCGAGTCTATCATCATTTTTCATCAGCAGATCGTACTCATAAGAGCTTGTTAGAAAAAACCCCTCAGAAATAGTGGCAGGCATTGCAGATTTTAACAAAACACCAGAAGCAAATCTTGAAATACCATTGTTAGTGGTACCCAGTGCATTTGATACTGCATTAACAACCTCACGTGCCAAAGCGATATCAGAACTTTTCATATAAAGTGCTTTTGAGTAATCAATTGCTGGATCAGAGGACCCGTTGTGATGGATTGAGATTAGAATTTCGGCACCTTTTGAATTGCAGTAGTTGTACCTATCAGCGTTTGTTAAGTACTTGTCTGTATCTCTTGTCATAAAAACTGTGTATACATTACCTTCTAGAGCTAAAAGTTTATCTCTCAACAACCCTGCTACATCAAGATTTACATCCTTTTCAAGAAGATCTCCATTTATTGCACCAGTATCAGAACCTCCGTGTCCTGGGTCAATACAAATTGAGTTTGGGACAGTTATAGGTGCTGGAGGAACTGGTTTCCCTTTACCTGCAAATACAGGAGACGTAGAGAGAACGGCAAATATTGATAAGAAAACTATTGGCAGTAGAGTTTTATGTTTCATATTCAAAGTATAGTTTCAAAATAGTATTTATACAATCAGTGCAGGCTCATATATTGGTATATCTACATTATTCTTAATATAAAAATTTCGAACTTTGTCCACGGTTCGCAGCCATCCTGGAGAACATACTTACAGGATACAAGATCAATTTTGGTATTAAAC
>CAYMCX010000008.1:10138-19725 GCA_964389145.1 uncultured Candidatus Saccharibacteria bacterium | reverse complement strand
GGGGATTGTTTCCACCTTTCTAGCTAACACAACTTTATCGGGAAAGCCTAAAGGAGACATTGGCGTTTTTGAAGTCGATGAGTTTTCTCTTCCGGTTCTTTTGAAAAATGTACAGCCAAGAGCGTTGCTTTTGTTAAATCTATCCAGAGATCAGTTGGATCGCTATGGTGAAACTGATATCGTTTTTGATAAATGGGTGCAGGTAATTTCAGAGATGGATCCTTCTACTATTGTAATTGCCGATTCTTCCCAAGAAGAATTTCAAGCACTACCCTCCTTATTTAAAGGACGTGTCTTATACTTTGATTCTTCCACTAATTCTTTGGAAAAATCTCCTTTAAAAGGTGCTTTTAACGCTAAAAACATCAATGCATCCCTAGCAGCTTTAACTGCGTTAGGTTACGACAAAGATTTATTGGAAGAGAAACTTAGCACGCTTTCTGTTGCATACGGTCGTGGGGAATTAATACATTTTCACGATAAAATGTTCACAATATTTTTGGCCAAAAACCCGGCGAGTTTTAATCACAATTTGGAAATGTTATTAGCAGGCTCTTCTTCCTACGACTCCTATCTCTTTGTACTAAACGACAATATTCCAGATGGACGGGATGTTTCCTGGATATATGATGTAGACCCAAACTTGTTAAATAAAGTGTGCTTGGGTAAAGAAGTCTATGTTAGTGGAAACAGAGCATTGGATATGGCGGTTAGATTGCAGTACGCCGGAGTAACAGTTAAGAAAGATTGTGTCCGTTCTGATCTGAAGGGGTTATTAAACAGTATTTCTTTTAAGAACAATATCGTATTTCCTAACTACTCTGCCATGTTAGACACTCGTAAAATTTTAGTAGGAAGGAGGATTTTGTAAAAATGAAATTAACAATTGGGTACTTTTATAAAAATCTTCTAAATTTATATGGTGATACCGGAAACGTAGAGATATTAAATTTCCGTGCTTCTGCTAGAGGCATTGACGTAGAAGTAATTCCCGTAGAAATCTCCACCCCACTATCTTCTGCAGATTTAACTAAATTTAATGTAATTTTTATGGGAGGTGGTCCTGACTCAGGTCAGAAGCAAATGTATGAGGATCTTGTTTCCAACAAAGGAGTTTTCTTGAAGGAATATATTGAGAACGGTGGTGTGGGTTTGTACATTTGTGGATCCTATCAACTACTGGGACAATTCTACAAAGCTGCAGACGGCACCATTCTAAAAGGCTTGGGGATTTTTAATATTCACACGGAACATTTTGGGACGAATAAACCGCGTTGCATCGGAAATGTTGTTTGCAACGTTACCCCAACTCTTGCTAATGACCATCTTTATAAAAATGTAAGTAAGGACTTTGGTTCCTCGTTAGTTGGTTTTGAAAATCATGGCGGGAGAACTTATTTGGGGGACGGCTCTACTCCTCTTGCTCGTATCGTTTCCGGTCACGGAAATAACGGGGAGGACGGTACGGAGGGTATTATTTACAAAAACAGCATCGGTTCCTACCTTCATGGTCCCGTACTTGCGCGCAACCCGCGTTTAGCCGATTATTTAATAGCTAAAGCTTTGGGAGTTACCTCTCTTGCCCCGTTGGATGACTCCTTGATTGTTTCTGCCCACACTGCCTCAAAAAAATTAAAACAGTGATAAGAAGAATAAATAGAACCATTTTTTTCTTGATAGTGTTTTTAATTCCTTTAAATCTAGGAAAACATTTTATATTCGAGTGGTCCTATTTAAATGGGCTTTTGGTAGATTATTTTGTTCCCACTCTGTACGCTCAGGATATATTAATAGGAATGCTTCTTGTCTCTTCTATTTTCTCTTGGGATTTTAAGAGAACCCTTCGTTTCAAACAGCTCCTCTCTTCTAAAATTCCTCTTTTTGTTTTGGTTATTGTTTTTTCCGCACTTCTTTCGGTTGTAGTTTCGAGTAACGTGTTTGCTTCTGTCTATGCTTTTTCCCGCCTTCTCTTGTATGTATTGTTTTTTGTGTATGTTCTCACTCATCTTGAGAACTCTGATTTTACTGTTTTAGCTAAGGTCTTAAGCGCCTCCGTCTTTTTAGTTGGAATTTTGGGAATCCTGCAGTGGTTTAATCACGGGGCAGTTTTTAATAACTATCTTTGGTTTGGCGAACAGCCCTACTCTTTTTCTACATATGGAATTGTTCGTGAGAATATATTTGGGAAAACATACATTCCCTCTTACGGCACTTTCCCCCATCCAAATGTTTTCGGAGGTTTTCTTGCAATTGCTCTGTTGTGGGTTTTTGTTTTAGTTCCAGAGAATAAGTTTTCTACAGTTGCATTTGGTATTGGGGTTCTAGCCCTTCTTACTACCGTAAGTTACATTTCCATACTCGCATTTATTCTCGGCGTGCTTTTTGTATTTTTACCCCGGAGTACTTCCGTGACGATCGTGCTTTTTATTCTTGTTTTCTCGTTAACGTTGCCGTTTATAAAAAGCGAGAACCCCTCTGTGTATCGTAGAGGGGAACTACTCTTAGCACACGCGCGCCTAATAAAACAAAACCCATTGTTTGGTACAGGCATTAACACGTCCCCCTTGTATGCATATGAACCAAGATTTATGCAGCCCGTTCACAATGTTTTTGTTCTTATCTTTTCTGAAACAGGAGCATTTGCCGCGTGCTCCTTAGTGCTTTTACTTGGAATGTTTCTCTTTTCTATGCAGGGCTCGAAATTGTTGTTCGTAACACTCCTTCAGATAATTATTTTAGGAAGTTTTGATCACTACTTTTACACACTACATCAAACCCTGCTCCTTTTTTGGCTTGTCTTAGGTGTCATAGGTTTCCATTATATTAGGGACAGAGTCTTGCCAACACAGGTATAAACCTTTTATAATTTTACAGATGAGATACAAAAATCTAACACTCGCCCTTTTGCTGGTCTTATCTTTTACGCTTACCGCGTGCACTTTGCAGGATTTGCCTGTTATAGGTAAATATCTGGGCAATGTGAAACTTCCTTGGGGCGGAAAATCCTTAATAGAAAAAGAAGCAAACCTTACTATGTGGGGTTTATGGGAACAGCCTGACGTCATGGAGTCTGTAATCCAGTCCTACAAGGCAGAGCATCCCAAGATTACAATTACTTACGAAGATCGTTCCGTTTTAAAACCTGATAATTACCGGGAAAGAGTGTTTGCCCGTGCTGATAGCGACATTGGTGCGGATATTATTTTGGTTCACAACTCATGGGTACCAAGGCTCAAAGACAACCTTGCTCCTATGCCTTCTTCCTTAATGTCGGTCGACGAGTACACTGCCGCGTTTTACCCGACGGCTGTTCAAAGTGCTGTAGCTGATGGGAAAATATACGCCGTTCCTCTTTACTACGACGGGTTAGTTCTTGTTTACAACAAAGATCATTTTGCGGAAATTGGCCAGCAGGAACCACCAACAGCTTGGGAAGAGTTCCGAAGATTAGCCTTGCGCCTTTCAGTACGTGCAGGTGAGGAGGGAAAGAGCGTCCTTGTTCGTTCCGGGGCTGCTTTGGGTACTGCAAATAATAACGAACACTTTTCAGACATCCTGGGTCTAATGTTTTCTCAAACGGATGTAAGCGTTCCTGATGAGTTAGGAACCAAACCGGCGGCAGATGCCTTAGACTTTTACACGACTTTTGCCAAACAAGACAATGTTTGGAATAACTCCTTCCCGGAAGCAAACGTTGCTTTTGTACAGGGTAAAACCTCTATGATTTTTGTTCCATCATGGAGAATAGTAGATTTGCTTGCTGCAAATCCTAATTTAAACTTTGGAGTAGCTCCTGTTCCTCAGGCTATTCCTGACAAACCCGCTAACTGGGCAAGTTATTGGATGTTAACCGTTCCTTCTTCCAGTAAGAATCAAGACGCTGCTTGGAACTTTATTAAATACCTAACTTCGGAAGAAGAGGAGCTTTCTATGTTTAACGAGGCTTCCAAATACAGACCCTTTGGTGTTCCTTACGCGCGGGTTGCCCTTGCGCCTCAGCTGGCGGCACATCCTTATTTAGGACCTCTGTTGTCAACGGCACCTACAGCTAAATCCGGAGATGTTGCTGCGCGTGTTGGTAATGCAAAGATTGTTGAGGATTTGAGGAAAGCAGTTAACGCGGTGCTAGACGGCCGTGTCGATTCAGCTACAGCTTTGAAGAACGTTAAAGATGGTAAAGAGCAGCCCGAAAAGTAATATTTGACCTGTTTTGGTAATATATCCCCATGTTGATACTAGCTATTGAAACATCTTGTGATGAAACAGCCTGTGCGGTTGTCGAAAACGGTATTCGTGAAATCGCTTCCGTTGTTGCAAGCTCTAAAGAATTGCACGAAGTAACCGGTGGGATTGTTCCCGAGGTGGCTGCAAGAAAGCAGGTTGAGTTTATTGTTCCTGTTATTAAACATACCTTGGAGAAGGCGCGTGAAAGTATGGGTTTGGGTTCCGCAGATGAAGTTATATCTAAAATTGATTCCATTGCCGTTACTGCAGGTCCCGGTTTGGCAGGTTCCCTTGTGGTAGGGGTGGAAGCAGCAAAAGCACTCTCTTTGGCATGGAATAAGCCTTTAATTTCTGTTAATCACCTGGTGGGGCATATTTACGCCAATTGGGTTGGAAACGATACTCTTCCGGAATTTCCTGCAATTGTTTTGGTGGTTTCCGGTGGACACACTGACCTTGTTTTTATGAAAGGGCACGGAGATTTCGAATATTTAGGAGGGACTTATGACGACGCCGCCGGAGAAGCTTTTGACAAAACAGCCAGGCTTTTGGGGCTAAGTAAGTATCTTGGCGGCGCTGAACTTTCCAAACTTGCAGCTACTTGTACAGTAAATCCAATCGCAGGAAGACTTCCTCGCTCTCTTATTAGAGAGGACAACTTTGATTTCTCATTTTCCGGCTTGAAAACTGCAGTAAAAAGATTAATCGAAAACGAAAACTGGCCTGTTGATGTTGTTTCGTGCGAATTTGAGAACGCTGTTGTGGATGTTTTGGTGAAAAAAACTTTAAAAGCAGCCAAGAAGTATGAAGTCAAATCGATACTTTTGGCAGGAGGGGTTTCAGCTAACTCGCACCTTCGCAAACAGATGGGTTTGGAAGCAGGGAGTACTCCGGTTTTTGTTCCTCCTTTGCGCCTGTGCACGGATAATGCTGTTTATATAGCCAGTGCTGCGTATTTTAATCAAAACTCAAGACCCCTTGAGGAGATAACTGCCAACCCTTCTCTAGGAATAATGGATAAGTTATAGGGGCAGATCCCCCCTTTTTTTGCGTGTTCTGTTTGTATAGTTACTGTTGTATCATTGCTTTATGAGTATTTTTGAAAGATTTACAGGTCCTGAAAGTATAAAGCCAGGTGAGGATTTGATAATAAACAAAGGTGAAAGGGTTGCGCTTGGAAGCGCCACTTCTTCAAAGGAATACAGATCCGGTTCCCCCAGAATGGTTGATGTTGAAGGTATTGAACGCTCAAAGCTATCTGGGGCTGCTTTAGGAATTGTGGTTACTGAGAAGGGACCGCGCTTTACTAAACTAGGTCAGAACGATATCTATTTGGTACCTGAGGGCGGTGGGAAGAGCCAGCTTCCTCAGAAAATGATAGGTAATGAATTTCCTGAGGCTGCGTATGAGCGCTCCGGGTATGCTTTAGGTGTTGCTGTAGAGCTAAATGTTCCAAAGGGCTCTCCTCGTGAATATTTGGTTCTTAGGTACGGTGGAAAGCACGGTGTCGGGGCTCAGGATGGTGCCAAGTTTCAACTGTCTCTGTCTGACAGGCCTGAGGGAGCGCGTTAGGCTTTTTAGCTTCTTCTACTCAGCGTAAACGCGGAAACCATAGAGTACCCCGCTCCCTTCACTGTTTTAGCTGCTTCCAATAAAGTAGCACCGGTTGTGCAGATGTCATCTACTAGTATCACAGGTTCCTTTTCGCTGTTTCCCTGATATCTAGAACCTACTTCAAAAGCTCCCTCAACATTACGCAATCTCTCTTCCTTAGAAAATCTGAACTGTTCTTTAGTCTCTTTTGCTCTGACCAGTAAGTTTTCATCCACTCTTCCGTGGTATCTCAATGCTACTTTTTTGGCAATTAACTCCGCCTGATTAAACCCTCTTATTCTGTATTTTCTTCTATTTAAGGGGATCGGTACAAAAACGCAGTTATCAAATTTTTTGCCTAAATTATATGTGTATTGAACTGCCAGGTCAGTTAGTGTTTTTAACGCAGAAAACTGCCTTGCTCCGTACTTTGAGAATTTTATGCATTCTCTTACTACCCCATCGTATTCAAATGCAGAAAAAACTTTTAAAGGGTGCTGCGTTTTAGTGTTTATAAAGTATGTGCTTGCCTCAAGCCTTGTAACTTTTTCTAGGCAATTTCCACAGAAAATACTGCCTGTGCTCTTATGGCAAAATATACATTTTGGCGGAAATAAGGTGTTTAGGAGCTTTTCCATATGTTTTCCACAACTGCTTTAACATTGTTACTACAGCACAAATAGTCTTATAGACCTGTAGTATGTATGATATACTATCCTGTAGTAATACTAGCGGTCGGTGCAGTTTTTACAATGGCGTTTTATCTAATACAATTAGAATTATGAATTTAGAAGTATTTATTGAAGAAGTTGCAAACGAAATAATAAAAAAATATAAGGCGGATTTTCCTGCTGTTTATTCTAATTTAAAAGACGGTTTGGAAAAATCTCCACAATTGGTTTCAAAAATAGAATCATCCCCTTCCTCTAAAGAAGTAAAACGCTACAGGGAATACAAGGACTTTATTAAACGTATGAAAAAAGACACCTACTACTCGCTTAGAAAGTACCACACTGCTAACGACGATAGTTTACAAGGAGAGGTTGAACACATATCCACTAAAGAACGTTCATCCCATTTGGATTCTTTTTATGCCCCTATTTTTAAAACTTACTCTAATGTAGAAACAATATTAGATATAGGTGGGGGTGTTTTTCCGCTTACATTCCCCTTTGAGAAGTTTCCTAAATTAAAACATTATGTTTGGATTGATCGGGATGCAAAGTCTTTTGACACGTTAAGTAAGTTAAATAACCCTAAGCTAAAATTGTATAACCACTCTATAGGAGAGCAGCCTTGGAATTATTATCTTCCCGAGGGAGTGGGTAAGTTTGATTTGGCCCTAATGATTAAACTGGTTTCCGTTATTTCCAGGCAGGAGCGGGAGTTGTTGGAGACTCTGGCAACCGTGCCGGCGCAGACAATCCTTGTAACCGCTCCTAAAGAAGCCATGACTAAAAAAGAAAGTATTGAAAGGCGTGAAAGATCTGTTATTAGAAACTTTATTAACCTAACCGGCAGAGATGTTGTTGGGGAGTTGGATATTGAAAACGAGTTTGGGTACTTTCTAGATAATGTATAATTTTCTTAATGAAGCTGCTCTATAAACAAACTGCTCGAATTTCCGAGAAAGACTTGGAAGATATTGCCCGTGGGTTAGAGTCCTACATATCACATTTGAGGAAAGCTGCCTCAGACTCCGATTACTCCTTTAACGAAAGCTCCATTTTTCTACCCTTTGATGAGGAAATGATAAAGACCGTTTTGAAAGTTAAAGACGAGTACGTTACAGAAAAACTAAAACATTTGATACTAATTGGCATAGGTGGTTCTGAGCTTGGCGCAAAGGCAATCTTAGATGCGCTCCCCTCTCCAAAAATTGAAATCACGTATATGGATACTATTTGGAGAGTGCCTGAGATTGTGTTTAAAAATCCCGAAGAAGTGCTTGTAACTGTTGTATGTAAGTCAGGCTCTACTTTGGAAACAACGCGTAACATGGAGATGCTGTTGGAGAAATACCCGAATTTAAAAACGCGTCTTGTTTATATTTCAAGTAATCCTGCTAAAGACCCAAAGCTTCTGATTCCTGAAAAAGTTGGAGGAAGATTCTCGGTTTTTTCTGCTGCGGGTCTGTTTCCGCTAGCTGCTGCCGGTGTTGATATCTTTGGCTTGTTGGAAGGCGCGATGGAAGCGAGAAAGTATTCTTTGACAGATACACTTGAAGATAATTACGCTCTTATTACTGCAGGTCTCACTTTTTTGCACGCTAAAGAGGGCCGCGATATAAAAATTAATTTTATGTTTCATCCACAGCTTGTTTCTCTAGGGAATTGGTATCAGCAGTTATTGGCGGAAAGTTTAGGGAAGGATGGAAAAGGAATTACACCTATCACTTCTCTGGGAACGGTCGATTTACATTCGGTTTTACAGCTGTATCTGGAGGGACCTCACGACAAATTTACAGAGTTTGTATATTCGCCAAAAGATTTGACTAAAGAAATATCCCGTATCCTGGAAGGTGTGAAAAATTCTTATGAAACTCGCAGCTTGCCGTACATAGATACGTTATTAGATCCCATATCGGAAAAATCCTTAGGACACTACATGCAGCATAAAATGCTTGAAGCTATGTTTTTAGGCAAGCTTTTTAATGTGCACACCTTTGACCAGCCAGCTGTTGAGGAATATAGAAAGTTTGCGTCTTCCTAGACTCTATAAGTAATCTTTGAGTTTCTTAGATCTTGACGGGTGTCGTAACTTTCTCAAGGCTTTCGCTTCGATTTGTCGTATTCTTTCTCTGGTTACCCCAAAGTCTTTTCCTACCTCTTCTAAGGTTCTTGATCTTCCGTCTTTAAGCCCAAATCTTAACTCCAAGACCTTTCGTTCTCTTGGGTTTAGTGTGTCGAGAACTTCGTTAATATGCCCTTTGAGTAGTTCTTGGCTTGCAGATTCGAACGGTGATAGCCCAACCTCGTCCCGAATAAACTCTTTAAGACTTGTGTCTTCCTCTTTTCCTACCGGAGTTTCCAGAGAAGCGGTATCTTGAGATATCTTTAAAATCTCCTGAGCCTTTTCGATATCAATTCCCATTTCTTTGGACACCTCTTCTGCTGTAGGAGGTCTCTCAAGCTTCTGTTCGAGCTCACGTTCGATTCTTTTATACTTGTTGATAGTTTCTACCATGTGAACCGGAATTCTGATGGTTCGGGACTGGTCTGCCAATGCTCGGGTGATTGCCTGTCTTATCCACCATGTTGCGTAAGTACTAAATTTAAAACCTCTTCTCCAGTCAAATTTTTCTACTGCTCTCATCAAACCAATGTTCCCCTCTTGAATAAGATCCAAGAAAGTTAATCCCCTTCCCATGTATTTTTTTGCAATAGAAACGACAAGCCTTAGGTTTGCCTTTGTTAACATTTGTGCGGCTTCCTCATCATTCTTTTCCGCTCTTTTTGCGAGGGATACTTCCTCCGCTGCTGTTAACAAGTCTACTTTACCTATTTCTCTTAGATACATTCTAACCGGGTCAGAAGAGACTGTTTTATCAAGTTTAATCTTGGAAAGGTCAATTTCTTCGATTTCAGCCATCTTTTCTGCTTCTTTTGCGGATTCGACATCAAACACGTCAACACCTGCTTCTAATAGTTTTTCGTAAAGATTATCTAGCAACTCAATATTTTCTTCTGCTTCAGGGAAAATCTCTAAAATTTCGTTAAGGGTTAGGTATCCCTGCTTCTTGCCCCTGGAAACAAGTTTTGTGATATTAA
>CAYMCX010000008.1:1523-10123 GCA_964389145.1 uncultured Candidatus Saccharibacteria bacterium | reverse complement strand
CTTTGACCTCTTTGGTTTTCTTAGGCGCTTTTGTTTCCGCCTTTTCAACCGCTGGTTCGACTTTCACCATTTTGGTGTGTCTTTCGAACTTATTACTTTTTATTACTTTTTTGGATTCTTTAGCGACTTTTTTTATTTTCGGCATAGTTTTTAAACTAATCTAGCAGAAACTGTTTTTGCCCTTTCGGACAATTCATTTACTAATTTAATATTTTTCTCCAGCTCCGCTCTCTTAATCTGATCCGTGAGCTCTTTCAATTCTCTCTTGGCAGCTTCCTTTTTGATTCTTTCAAAGGTTGCATCAAGCTCCTGATTAAGCTTTTTTTCATCCTCAGTTACCTCACCTAAGTCCCATAGATAAAGATCATCTACTGCTTTTCTAAGATTTTCTTCTAACGTGCCCTCGAAGTATTCTATATTAAACTTGCGTTTTCTACCAAGAAGGTAGTCCTTTAGGGCCGTGAAAATCTCTTGAAGCTGGGAATTTGTGAAGTCTTTCTGCCCCAGTTTATACAGAAATGTCTGCGCAGTGTCAAGAGGAGCCTTTAGTAGCAACGCTAAAATGTACTCGTGCGGGGAGTTTTTAGCCAACGCTCCTATTATAGCTGGTATCTGGGCCTCAGGTTCCGGAATATCGGTTATGACCCTGCTTTTAAAGGCATCTTTAACCAATTCCTCACTTAAGTCAAGCTCTTCCGCTATTTTTTTAGTGTAATGCTCCAAAACTACCTTGCTGGTTGATTCGGTAAATTTGCGGGAAAGCTCTTCCATAATCTTCTTTTTTCCCAGTCCTGACGTCTTATCACCTCTTTTTAGCGCATTTACAAGGTAAAAATCATATATAGGTATTGGGTTATTTATTACCTGTTTTGCCAGGTCTATGTCGGTATGAATTAGCTCATCCATATCCTTATAAGGTGCGGGTATCATTATTACTTTGATATTAAAATTCTCTTTTTCCGCCAGTTCTATCCCCCGTTGTATAGCTATAGACCCTGCGGCATCGGAGTCAAAACAAAGAGCGAGGTCTTTTGTGTACCGGGAAACTACTTGTAACTGTGTTGGTGTTAACGATGTTCCCCCTGAGGCTACCACATTGTTGAAACCAAACTGGTGCGCAGTTAGAGCATCCATCTGTCCCTCTACAAATATTGCGCCGTCCTTTTTGATAAACGTTTTGGCTTTGTCTAAGCAGAAAATAAAGGCACTTTTGTGAAATATCGGCGTTTCGGGGCTGTTTAGATATTTTGGTTCCCTGTTTGAAACTGTTCTTCCTACAAACCCAACCACCTTTCCGCTGATATCTGTAAGTGGGAACATAAGTCTGTCGCGATATTTATCAATATACCCTTGACCGGAATTTCTTGGAGTGATTACTCCGGCTTTAAGCATGTTCTCCGGTGTGTAGTTTCTCTTTAAAAGAGTTCTGTATAGGAGATCCCAACTATCAGGTGCGTATCCTATCTGGAAGCTTTCAATTATTTCATCGGAGATTTTTCGCTTTGTTTTTGCGTATTCAAGTGCCTGCTTTCCTGACAGGTGTTGCGTCAAAATGTAATGATAAAAAAGTGTAGCAATATGATTTATTTCAAATAATATCTTTTTTCCTGCTTCTTCCTTTTCCAAGCCATGTTGCTCCAGTTTTACGCCTGCTTTTTCTGCAAGTTGCGCCAGGGCTTGAGGAAATTCGACACCCTCTATTTTTTGAATGAATTTAAAAATATCTCCGCCTTCACCACATCCAAAGCATTTAAAAAGCTGCAGTTCTTGGGACACCATAAATGAAGGCGTTTTCTCGTTGTGAAACGGACAGACCCCTTTATAGTTTCGACCTGACTTAGTTAGGCTTACGTATGGATTTATTATGTCTACAATGTCGAGTTTCTGCTTTATTTCGGTGATTTGATCCATAAGTTATGCTATAGCACATTAAAGTGCGTTAAACAATTAACGGGCGGTATAAGTTTCTATAATTTTGAATACTTTTTGAGGTGGGAAGCCCTTCCCCAGTAAATACGTGGCCAGTTTCTGTTTTATTTTTCTTGGATTCGTTTCTTTAATACCTCTAAACTTTTTGTCAGCAAGTTTCTTTATCGCATCTTCTTCCATGTTCTCTGTACCTGACGCGTATGTTTCCAATACGGTGTTTGCAATCTCCTGAGGAATCCCTTTTGTGTATAGGAAATTTGACATCTTCTTTTTACTTATGGTTTTTGATGATCGTAGAACCCCCTCTACATAGCTTGTTGCGTAGGCTGTGTCATCGAGTAGTTTCATGTTACCAAGGTCCTCAAGAATCTGTTTAGTAATTTTATCTTTCACGTCTTTGGCCAAATCCTTTTTATACAAGTATTTGTCTATTCTGTCGGTTATTTCTTTGACTGTTCTGGAGGAATAAGACAAAAAAGCTAACACCTTACCAAACGTTTTTTCGTACAGGTCTTGGTAAGGATTTTGCTCCTCAAAGTTTTGGTTGTTTAACCCAACAGGTATGATATTACTCGGCATCTTCTATGGATACGTCTGATATTGCAGACTCACTGTCACCACCCAGTTTTAACGGCATTTCTTTCTTTTCTTTTGCTGCGGCCATGATTTTCTTTTCTATTTCATCTAGAATTTTTGGATTCTCTTTTAGATATGCTTTAGCCGCTTCTCTTCCCTGTGAGATTTTTTCGCCGTTGTATTCATACCAAGAGCCGCTTTTTTTCACTACATTGAATTCAACTGCAACGTCCAGCACACATCCGGATCTGCTGATTCCTTCGTTAAACATGATATCGAATTCAGCTTTTCTGAAAGGAGGCGCGACCTTGTTTTTTACAACTTTTACAACGACTTTAATTCCGGTGTTTTCTTCTCCTTCTTTTAAAGTTTGGATTCTTCTAATTTCCATTCTGACGGATGCGTAATATTTAAGCGCCTTTCCTCCCGTAGTTGTTTCAGGATTTCCAAACATGACACCTATTTTTGATCTGAGTTGGTTGGTAAATATAATTGTGCAGTTTGAACGCCCCACAGCTCCAACTATTCTTCTTAAAGATTGGCTCATAAGTCTTGCCTGAAGCGCAACAAAACTATCTCCAATTTCGCCTTCAATTTCTGCTCTTGGTACTAATGCTGCGACCGAGTCAATTGCTATGACATCTACCGCGTTGGATCTGATTAAAGTTTCGGCAATATCTAAGCCTTGTTCGCCTGTGTCCGGTTGGGAAACTAAAAGATTTTCTACATCTACGCCTGTTTTAGCTGCGTAAACCGGGTCAAAAGCATGCTCTGCGTCTATCAACGCTGCGGTGCCTCCGGCTTTTTGTGCTTCGGCAATAATATGTTGGACTAAAGTTGTTTTACCCGAAGATTCTGGTCCGTATATTTCTACGATTCTGCCTCTGGGAACTCCTCCGATACCTAACGCTAAATCTAACGCAATAGAACCTGTAGGAATTATTCCAAGGGTTTTCTCTCCGGTTCGATCTCCTAACCGCATAATTGCTCCTTCACCTTGTGTTTTCTTAATTTGATCTAATGCTGATTTCAGTGCAAGATCCCTGTTCTTATGTAGTAACTCCTCCGCTTTTGCTTCTTTCGCTGCCATATACACCTTTCCCGCCAAAGGCGAACTAATAAATTGTGTATCAATATTTTATCAGCAAACCAACATTATTCAATGGAGTATATTCCAATATTGTTAGAGTTTTGTTAAGAAAGTGCTTGCAGGGACGCGGTAATTCTCTTTAATACCTTACCTTTTCCTAGAACTTCCAAAGTATCAAAAATAGGAGGGGTTGCAGTTGCTCCTGTGACGGCTACCCGCAAAGACATAAAAGCTTCTTTGGGCTTATAGTTTTTTTCTATTAGAAGTTTATGGGAAATTTCGTCCAACTTTTCTTTAGTCCATTCTGCATCAGGTACGTTTGTGTATATCTCTAAGAGATTGTTAAGCACTTCCTTTGCAAGCTCCGAAGATTTGGTTTGTTTAGTTAGCAGCTCTTTATCCATGGCCGGATCCTCATAAAAGTAACTACTTAATTCATTAAATTCTGCTAAGGTTTTCATTCTCTCTTGAACGAGTAAAATTACCTTCGCGTTGTAGGTATCGTCTTCTGATATTTTTAACGGAATTTCAAACTTCTTACCCCAATCTTTAATTCTTTCTAAAAGTTCGTTTACAGGAATCTGTCTAATGTAGTATCCGTTGTACCAAACCAGCTTGTCCCGATCAAAGACAACTAAATCAGACTTTTGTATTTTCTCAATTGTGAAATCCTGAATAAATTCTTCAAGTGTGTAAATCTCTTTCTCTGTCCCGGGATTCCATCCCGCAAACATTAATAGATTTAAAGTTGCTTCCGGCAAGTATCCCTCTTTTAAAAACAAATTAGCGTCGACCGATCCAAATCTCTTAGAAAGTTTTTGATTCATTCCTTTTTCTTTTAAGTTTGGAAGGTGCGCTATTATGGGAACTTCCCATCCGAAGAAGTTATACAAAAATATATGAATAGGAGAGGAAGGCATCCACTCAACTCCCCTAAAAACATGTGTTATGTTCATAAGGTGGTCGTCTACCATGGCTGCCAGGTGATAGGTTGGGTACCCGTCTGATTTTAGAAGAATCATATCGTCTACATCGTTGCTGTTAAATTCCACATCTCCGTGAATAACGTCGTGCAATACGACTGACTCGTTTTCCGGAATTTTGATTCTTATAACATGGGGAAGGCCCTTATCTAGACTGTTCTTAACTTCTTCTTGAGATAAATTTCTGCAATGTTTATCGTATCCTGTTTTAGCAAGGCCCCGAGCCTGTTGCTCTTCTCTAACCTTTTGGAGTCTTTCCGCGGTGCAGAAGCAATAATACGCGTGTCCTTTTTCAATCAATTGTTTGGCATGTGTCTTATAAATATCCAATCGTTCTGATTGAATATACGGTTTGTATGGCCCGCCTATTTCTGGACCTTCGTCCCAATTTAATCCATAGTCATTTATAGTTTGTAAAAGTCTTTCCTGAGATCCCTCAACAAGACGATTTCTATCCGTATCCTCCATACGTATCACAAAAGTTCCGTTGGACTTTCTTGCAAAGGCGTAATCGTAAAGCACTGTTCGTAACGTACCAATGTGTAGTTCTCCTGTAGGGCTTGGAGCAATTCTTGTTCTTACTGTCATACCAGGATTTTATCACACAATATACTATGCTAATATTGTGCATATGAGGCTTTCCGTACTTGCCCCTTTGATACGTAGAGGCATCAACATCTTATTAATTTTCATGGTTTTCTATTATTTCTTTACGTCTTTGATATTTCCTATATCTAAAGCGTATTTAAGATCCGTTTTTCCTGACGAGAATGCTCCCACAGTTTCTTATGGCTTGCTGGATTCTTTGGAATTTGTTGAGAAGGAAATTGTTACGGAGGAGCCGATCTATGTTTTAAACACAAAAGATGGAAACCTGCCTGACCTTCCTATACAGCTCCCGGTCTATAAATACAAGTCTTCCCAGTTTTCGTATTCTGACGGAACTCAGGCACAAAAAGATGCCTCTACTCTTGGTTTTAAAGAACAAGATTTGGTCACAGACTTAAAAGGAGATGTTTACAGATGGAGAAACCTGCAGTCGGACGGTGTTTTGGAAATATCCATTCATTCTAAGGAAATAAAATTAAACACCCCATTAACTGCTGCCAAATCAACTAACTTCCCACGTGGGGATATCAGTGTTAGTTACGCAACCCAAGCAGCTAAAACGCTTTTTACTGCTTTGGGAAGATACAGCGAGGCTACTTTTAGGGACGGATCTTCAACTGTTTCTTTAGGCAGGTTTGTTGGTTCTGAGATTCTGGAGACGCGGTTGCCTAAGGATGCTCAACTAGCTCGTGTAGATTTATTCCGAAAAGTAGGAAAGTATTCTGTACTTGGTCCTGATCCCAGGAAGGGACCACTTCACGTGTACCTAAGAATTCCTAATGAGACCGTTCCTGCGTTAAATTACCCGGTCTTAAATGCATATTACTGGGAGTTAGAAGGCGCTACCGATGCCACCTACCCTCTTGTTCCCATAGAGAATGTTTGGAAAGAAGTCTCTCAAGGTAAGGGTGTGCTTGCAAGTGTTGTTCCAAAAGGAGCAAGCCCTTTTTCTGAATACACCCCTGTCAGGGTTGAGAAAATCCTGGTAAATAATATCTATCTTGCGTATTACGACACACCTAAATTGCAAAAGCATATGCAGCCTATTTATGTGTTCGAAGGGAATTACACGGCAGCAGGCGGTTCGTCAGGGAGCATTATTATTTACTATCCGGCAATTTCAGGACAGTGGGTAAAGCAGGTGACACCGGAACCTACTCCCAAAGGAAAGTAGAGAAAGTCCAATTAAGTAGATTTCTTGTATCTGTAAATCTATCCGCACTTCCCATCACTATTATTACCACGTCTTTAATTTCGTCCTTGTACTCGTAAATTAGTACTTCTCCTGCTGCCACGGTAGTTCCCGTTTTTACACCTACAGTATTTGGAATTTCCCATAATAATTTATTAGTGTTGTAGATTGTGCCCGGTTCAAGTTCCAGCTCCTTAGTTAGTACAGCACCTCTAATAAATTCATTTTCCATAGCAAATTTGGAAAGTTGGTAAAGATCATATGCGGTTGAGTGGTGGGATCCGTCAATACCGTCCAGTCCAATAGGATTAGTAAACGCTGTGTGTTCCATGCTTAGTGCTTGGGCTTTTTCGTTCATTAGGTCAACAAACTCTGTGATAGAAGTTTTTGCGGTGGCAAGTACACACGCAGCGTCACCTGCCGAACCTACGAGAAGTGCCCGTAGTATGTTTTCGACTTTCGTCTCACTTCCCTCTTTAAATCCTGCCTTAGAACCTTCCACTGTTGTGCAAAGACCGGGAACTTCTAATATCTCCTCTTTATCAAAGAGATCTAATGCCACTAGTGCTGTCATTAATTTGGTTGTTGATGCGGGGGCAAGCTCCTCTTCCATGTTGTGAGAGAAAAGTATTTTTCCGGTTTTAACATCTGCAACAAGCGCCGCCTTTGCGGAAATTTCAGGTGTAGCCAGTTCTTTAAACATAAAAGGGTATTCCCTCTTTTTTGTAGCCCCAAGAACGTTTGAGTTTTGTGGCATTACACTTTGTGATCCGTAAAGGTAGTATGTTATTCCATAGGATAAATACGTGGATTGTACTTGTAGAGTTGGTCTAACGATAAGAACCGCAACCATAATAACCGACGCTGACAATAGTCCTGTGAACATGTACTCAAATGTAGCTCCAAGAATATCTATGTATCCGAGTGTTTTAAGTATTAATGCTAAGGGAAGTATTTTTACCCTTTGAGTAATGGTGTACATAATAGAATTTTAGGGGCGTTTTCTTAAATCCTCAACTATAAGGTCAACTTTCCTGTCACCGTTAAATTGAGATATTTTGATTTTATAAACAATATCTATTTTATCTCCGGGGAGAATATCCAAACTGTACTCTGCACCATTGAAGTAAATAGCTTTAAAGTACTCTCCTTCAAAATATAATCTGAATGCCAGGTGTTTGGCTTCCCTTCCAATTATATTTGTAGAGGCAACGCCGACGTCCTCGCTCATAAACACAGGTTCTCTGTTTCCTATTCCAAAGGGTTTTAGTTGATTAAGTTTTTCTGCCAATTCCATGCCTACTAAACTAAGAGGAATTTTTAGGTCCACTTCTAGACTTGGTTCAAACAGGGATTCGTCCAGGTTATTTATACAATACTCATCTATTTTTTGTTTTAGAGGTTCGATATTTTCTTTTAAGATAGTAAACCCTGCTGCCATGGGGTGCCCGCCAACATTGATAAACAAATCCTCGTACTGTCTCAAAAGATTTATTATATCGATTCCGGGAATTGATCTTACAGATCCTTTTCCATGTTCTTCAGAGAGACTTATAACAATTGCAGGTCGATAGTACTTTTGTGCAAGCCGGGCTGCCACCAAACCTATTATTCCTTCGTGGTAATCTTGGTGTGAGGATATTAATATTTTTGGAAGTTTTTCTGTTTCAGACACGCTGGCAAATTCATACATTTCCGTAGTTTTATCCTGTCTTTCGGTATTAATCTGGTTTAATTTAAGAGCAATTGGTTCCAAAAGTGTTTCGTCTTTTTCTACAAAAAGCACCAATGACTCTGATGCGTCCATTAACCTCCCAGAGGAATTTATTCTAGGTCCTATCACCCATCCCAAATCGTATGTTGTGACTTCGCCTTCCCGCCGACCTGAAACCTGAAGAAGTTTTTTTATTCCCAAAGGAGGGTTTGTATTAATTACCTCAAGCCCCTCTTTAACTATTGATCTATTTAGATCTAAAAGTGGCTGCAAATCAGTTACGGTTGCAAGGGCAGCTAGTGCAATAGATTGTTTGTTTTTTGAACCTAGAACTCTTGCTATAAACCACGAAATACCTGCGCCAACCATTTTGTCACTCCAAACTAAAATATCTGCGTTTGGTAATGTGTCGGGTTTTTGGTGGTGATCTGTAATAATCACTTTATATCCAAGAGATTTTATGTGCTCCACTTCTTTTACGGATGTAATTCCACTATCTACTGTTAT
>CAYMCX010000008.1:0-1513 GCA_964389145.1 uncultured Candidatus Saccharibacteria bacterium | reverse complement strand
ATAAAAAGTATATCTTTTGGGGATTGTAGACTTTCTACTATTTCGTCAATAGATTTTATTGAAAGACCGTACCCATGTGTAAATCTATTTGGAATAAAGGCTGTGCAGTTTTCATAGCCTAACTCGTCTTTAATAGCGTTGTAGAGAATAGCTGTCGCGCATATTCCGTCTGCATCGTAATCCCCGTGGATTACTATCGGAATATTCTTTTGCATTGTATCTAAAATGAGTTTTTTGGAATTTAACAACGCTTGTTTTAATTCGGGTGAGAAGTCTTTTGCCAGTTGAATTGCAGGTGGTGGGTTTAAAAATGTATCTCTTTGGTCTGCTGTGATATTTCTGGATTCTAGGAGCAATTCTATTACATCCATTGCTTCTTGGTATTCAGTTTGTGTTTTCCATTTTTTTGAGGACATGTGTTATTGTAACGCGTTTTTTGCGAATCCCCAGTATATTAGCATGTGTTATATCAAAGACAATGCCATAAAATACTAGTGTGTTTGGAAAGAACGTTTTGAATATAACCGTGTTATCATTTACACCGTGATTACAGCAAAAAGCATAACTAAAAGGTATAGCGACGTGGATATTCTTACTAATGTCGATTTTAAAATTGGCAACGGTAGGAAAATTGGATTAGTGGGGAAAAATGGCTGCGGAAAGACTACCCTATTTAAACTAGTAACCGGTGTTGAAGAAGCCACGTGTGGAAATATTGATATTCAGAATGAGGTGTTTGGGTATTTGCCGCAGGAACTGGAGTTTCCTGATGAACTAGTGGGTGAGTATTTGGAAAAGAAACTGGACTCTAAAGACGAGTTCTACAAAATAGATGTTCTGGCTGCACAATTAAAATTTAACAACTTTGATCCGTATCAGCAGCTTTCTACATTAAGTGAAGGTCAGAAAATGAAAGTTAAATTGATCGAGTTATTGCTATCTGATCCCACAGTTTTGTTCATAGATGAGCCGACTAACCATTTGGATATTGAGGGGATTATGTGGTTTGAGGAGTACGTAAGAAGACTAAATATTACGGTTGTAATGATTTCGCACGATAGGTCTTTTTTAAACCACACCGTTGATGAGATTTGGGAAATTGATAAGTTTAAAATTTTTAGATTTGTTGGTGATTACGACAATTACAAAACAGAGAAATTAAAATTAATTAATAAATGGGATCAGGAGTACGTTTTCTTTTTGAAGAAGAAAGCTCAATTGGAAATTTTGCTTGAGAATGTTCGAAAGATCAAGGACGGAAAGAAACGAGGAAGTGCAGTGGAATCGGTGAAAAAAAGGATAAAGCGTGAGGTTGACGAAAACAAAACCGAAAAATATGTAACAAAGCGTATGAAGGATTTACAGTTTAAGACCGACGTGCATTTAGGAAAATTAATGGTTAGATTTGAAGGCGTAACAAAAAAGTACGGTGATAAAGTTGTTTTTAAAAATCTGGATTTTGAACTTAGAGGAAAAGAAAGAGTAAGTGTTTCTGTTCCAGTTAATAGTGGAG
>CAYMCX010000007.1:4230-19900 GCA_964389145.1 uncultured Candidatus Saccharibacteria bacterium | reverse complement strand
GTTTTTAATGCCGGCCCATCGTTTACCCCGTCTCCGGTCATAGCAACAATTTCCCCATTAGCTTTTAGTGCGTCCACAATTATTAATTTCTGCTCCGGAACTACCCGTGCAAAAATATTCGTACTTTTTATCCTCCGAGTAAGCTCTTCTTTACTAAAATTTTCCAGTTCCACTCCTGTTATGTATTTTTCCGTGTTCTTAATGCCTGCTTGGGACGCAATATATTGAGCGGTACCCGGGTAATCACCTGTTATCATAATTACTCTGATCCCTGCCTTGTAACATTCTTGGACAGAGTCGTAGACACTTGGTCTTATAGGATCAACAAACCCCAACAAGCCTAGAAAAGTAAATTTGTACTCACGCGGAGAAACGGGAAATTCCTCACCACTAAAATCTGCTTTTCCTACAGCTAAAACCCTCTTACCTTTGGCTGACATCTCAGCGACTGTATCCATAATTACTTTCCTCTCCAAGTCAGAAAAATGGCAGAGCTCCATAATTGCCTCCGGAGCACCTTTTGCACTTACAACGTAGTTTTCTTTACCAGGAGACGTCCAAACACGTGTTAGCGCAAATAAGTCTTTAGTAAGCCCGTATTCCTTTTTTAAGTGCCAACCCTCCAATACACCGCCACCTTTGGATATAAATCTTTCAAACTTTGAATTTATGTCTATTTCCAGCGGATCAAATGCGTTGCGCTTACTAGCCAATTTTGCGTAGTGTAAAATTTCGCAATTTTCGGCGCAAACGTTCTCATCTGCGTTTGTGAAGTCTGTAACACCGTAAGGGGAAACAAGGTTTGCAAGTTCCATGTGATTCATAGTTAGGGTACCTGTTTTATCCACACACAAAACAGTTGTGGCACCTAAGGTTTCAATCGATTGAGAGTTTCTGGTCAAAACTTGTTTTTTAGAAATCCGCCAAGCGCCCAAAGTCAAAAATATTATTAAAACAACAGGAAATTCTTCCGGAAGCATTGACATTGCCAAGGTCAGTCCTGATAAAAACGCCTCTAGCCAATTACCGTTGGTAAGTACCTGAACAATAATTAGTGCAACGCATAAAATCAAACCGACAGCACCAAATACTCTAACAATACGACCAATCTCCTTCTTTAAAAGGGAGTCTTCGTGCGAAATTGTCTGTAGAGTTTTCCCTATCTTTCCCATTTCAGTTTGCAACCCAACAGCACGCACTTTTGCCATTCCGGAACCTTGGGCTATTAGAGTACCTGAAAACACGAAAGGAGAATTATCACCGCCCGGCCGAGACAAAGTATTTTCACCATTCCATATACTTTTTCGAACGGCTAGAGATTCTCCGGTTAACAAAGATTCGTCGATTAATAAATTGGTAGTTGATAGAACAACAGAATCCGCGGGAATTCTATCCCCTTCCTGCAAGACTATAATGTCGTCACGAACAACTTCCCTTCCGGGAATCCTTGTTTGAACTCCATTTCTAACAACCAGTGCGCGCGGACTGGATAAATCTCTTAGTGCCTGAAGTGCATTTTCGGTTTTACGCTCCTGATAGAGTGTTATTCCAACTACTACAAAAATGGAAATAACAAGTACTAGAGAATCCTGTGGCTCACCTAACAAAAGGTATATTCCACCCGTAGCTGCCAACAAAAATATCATCGGCTCCTTAATAATTGTGAATATAGCTGTAAACAAGTTCTTCGGTTTTTGAGTAGGCAGTTCGTTGTAACCGTCCCGAGAAAGGCGCGTGGTTACTTCAGAGTTCGAAAGCCCCTGATACTTTTCCATGAATAAAGTGTACACGAAATGTGTGGGTGGGATCTAGCGTTAACCTCGTAATTTTAATACAAGATTACGAGCCTTGAGTGACCGGGGAAGTACCTGCGTCAAAAGAGACATTACCAAGAGCAGAAAGAAACCACACCAAAATATTAAAAATTCCGGCGCAAAGCCAGGTCTGTAAACAAAATATAAAGATATTAGCAATAAGCTGTTGATTAAGATTAAGAAGTTAATAAATTTGGAAAATTTCTTTCTGCCGTTAGCATGAGTCCATATCCCCACATAAGAGATAAGACCAATAATAACTCCGCTACCGATTCCCAGATATAAATAACGATCCTGGGCGTATGGAAACGGCAAAATTATATTGGACAACGAAATGAGCAATACAGATATAATACCTAAAGAGAAGACTCCCACATGCGAAAAACCTAAATGGAAATACTCAGAGTCGGCGAAAATATCATGTAGGGGATCCTTAATCCTTTTAAGATGAAAGGATTTAGTAAGTGTATGGATCACTACAAAAGCAAAAATATATAAAAATAATACTGTAAAAGCAGTGTCCAAAATAAAAAGCCCATTTAAGCCAAGCTTTAAATCCGGAATATTTTTAATATTGAAAAAGAAAAACGTTTTTAACCAGACATACACCAAAGGCGTAAATACAAAACAGAACAAAAACTGAACTAGATCAAGTTTGAGTAACTCGCGCTTGCCGTTGTGCCTATACAAAAGAAAGCTTAGAGCTATAACATATATTGGTATTAAAGCTAAAAATATTTTCATTGAAGTGTGGCCTTAGCGTACAGCAGTAAACAAGCCAATACCGACAGAAATAGACAGGTTCAAGGAATCTATGTCCTTGGACTGGGGAATAAATACAGGATTTCCAATTTTCAAAAAGCTGTCTTCCAGTCCGGCGCTCTCACTCCCAAAAACCAATGAGTAGGGCTCATTAAAAGAAACACCCACAGCCGACTGGCTTGCATTAGTCATAAACGGATAAATTGTATTAGAACAACGACTCTGATACTCCTCAAAACTTTCAAAATATTTAACATTAACCTGAAACAGCGCTCCCATAGAGGCTCTTATTGTTTTGGGATCAAAAACGTCGGCTGCTGGCCTAATAACCACAAGTTCCTTCACGCCAAATCCCACCATAGTTCTTATAATTGTCCCAAGATTTCCCATGTCACTTGGATTTACCAAAACTAAATGGTTATCAATCCAGTTCAAATCAGATTCATATTTTGTAAAAACACCTACAGCATAGACATTTTCTTTAGAGCTGATAATACCTAAGGCTCTGTCGTTGTATTCAAATGGTATACCAGTATTTTTACAAAGAGCTTTTAACTCATGTATACCCTTATTCTCGTCTGATTTTGTACTAAAAATTAGTTTAATAACAGACTCGGGGCGGTTTTTGACGAGTTCAATTGTTGGAAATACCCCTAAAGTATAGGAATAATCCATGTTCTTATCGTATTTTACAATTTTGGATTTGTGTGCGGATTGCATTAAGCAAACGTTACTTGGAGGTTACTTTTTTCTCGGCAGTAACACGTTCCTTTATTCTGCTGGCTTCTCTACCCTGTTTACCTCTTAAGTAGTAGAGCTTGGCTCTTCTTACTTTACCTGTTTTTAATACTGTGAGACTTGTAATGTTAGGAGATTGTTCTGGGAATATTCTTTCTACACCAACACTGTCAGCACCAATTCTTCTGACAGTAAAAGTCTTGGAGATACCTTTTCCTTTTTTCTGTATGACAATACCTTCGTAAGGCTGCTCTCTAACTTTATCGCCTTCGATAATCTTGTACATGACACGAACGGTGTCACCGACTCTGAAATCTTGTGTTGTTGTAGTGGCTTGTGTTTCCATACTGTGAGAGATTACCAAAAATCAAGGGAAATTACAATATATGAGGTTTTTCGGTGCTTTTAGGCTTTTGAGCTTACCGCGGCACTTACGCTGATCTTTAAAACACCGTCCTCTACTGTCACATCGGCCTTATCCCCCTTTTCCAACTCCCCAGAAATAAGCTTTCCTGATAGGGTATTTTCTATCTCTCTTTGGATTAGCCTTCTTAATGGTCTTGCGCCATATTCTTCGCTATACCCGGTATCAGTTAAATAATCCTTAGCTTTGTCGTCTACCTGAAGCACTATTTCCTGCTCTGCCAATAACTTATTTGTTCTTATTAGTATGCGATCTACAATTTGGCGCACATCGACCTTAGACAACGGTGTAAATACCACAATCTCGTCAATTCTGTTCAAAAATTCTGGTTTAAAGGCATCTTTTAATATTCGATCTGCCTTCAGTTCAAATTCTTTTCTAAACGTTTCCTGAGTTTTTTCTGTAACTGGAGCAGAACCAAATCCAATATCAGCTCTCTTCATGTACTCAGAACCTACGTTGGAAGTCATAATTAATATGGTGTTCTTAAAATCAACTGTTCGACCCTTACTGTCAGTTAATCTTCCGTCTTCCATAATTTGCAAAAGCGTATTAAATACATCGGGATGAGCTTTTTCAATTTCGTCCAATAAAATAACCGAAAAGGGTTTACGTCTAACTATATCTGTAAACGTGCCACCTTTTTCATAGCCAACGTATCCCGGAGGAGCACCAATCATCTTACTTACGGAATGCTTTTCCATGTACTCACTCATGTCTAGTCTAACAATCATGTCCTCATCGCCGTACAAAACTTCGGCCAAGGCTTTTGAGAGCTCTGTTTTTCCAACACCGGTTGGCCCTAAGAATAAAAAGGCCCCAATAGGTCTTCTTGGGTCTTTGAGCCCAGCCCTGGCTCTTCTTATTGCCTCACTAACTACAGTTACAGCAGCGTTTTGACCAACTAGTCGCTCGTGCAACTTTTCTTCCATATGCATTAATCGTTCTTTTTCTTCGATACTAAGTTTTTCAAGAGGAATTCCTGTGGCACGTGAGACAACTTTAATAACAGCGTCTTCACCGACGGAAGGGATATCCTCAAGCTTTGTCTTAGTCCAAATTTCCATTAAATCTTCACGAATTTTTTCTAAATCTGCAATTTCTTTTTCTACTTGTTCTTTTTCAGGAGATTTTCCTAATGAATGAGCCTTTTCTTTTAAATCTTTTAGACTACCCTCAACCTGTCTTAGGTTCTCCGGCTCTTTTATTTGGGACAGTCTTACAAAAGCGGATGCCTCGTCAATCAAATCAATTGCCTTATCCGGCAAAAATCTATCACTGATATAGCGATCCGACATTTTAACGGCTGTTTCAATAGCCTCATCTGTAATTGTTACCTGATGGTGTTTTTCGTATCTATCACGCAATCCTTTGAGAATGGCAATTGTATCTTCGGGGGTTGGCTCGTTTACCATAATAGGCTGAAAACGCCTTTCTAAAGCTGCGTCTTTTTCGATATACCTTCGATATTCGTCAATCGTTGTTGCCCCAACCATCTGAAGCTCTCCTCTGGCTAATGCAGGTTTTAGAATGTTTGCGGCATCCATGGCTCCTTCTGCGGAACCCGCACCTACAACGGTGTGAAGTTCGTCTAAAAAGAGAATTACCTGCCCCTGCGCGTCAATCACCTCTTGAATAATATCTTTTAACCTACTTTCAAACATTCCCCTGTGTGAAGTTCCTGCAATAACTGATGCAAGATCCAAAGCAAACACTCTCTTGCCCCTTAGAGGCTCGGGAACCTGTCCTGTTACGATTTTTTGGGCCAGTCCTTCAGCAATAGCTGTCTTACCCACACCGGGATCTCCAATTAGTACGGGGTTATTTTTTGTTCTACGGTCCAACTTACCGTCCCTGGCGTATTGAGTAAGATCTCGTCCAAATTTATCAAGCTTTGAGGTACCTTGAGCTTCTTTCAATAATTCGTTGTGACAAACTTCGCAAAGTGCAAGATAAACTTGTTTGCCGTCTACAATCTTATTTGTTGATATTACTGCGGGTCTTTGACCGCATCTGTGGCAGATAACCATGTGAATATATTATAAAATATTTAGCACTTAGTCAATAGGAGTGATAACTATAGGTGTTGGAAAAGGGACAAAAATAGTTAAAAACCTCCGCACTCACAAACTTCGACGTTTATTACGTCTGTGAGTGCGGATCTAAACTTCGCAAGTCGTCGTTCTTGCGGGATATCCTAACCTAACAAGAATCGTATAAATAAAAAGATCAGCAGGAGTAACAGGCAGAGTTTAAGTGTCAACCCAAACCACGGTGATCCTGGATCTTTTTGTAACTTGACAGACCTCTCAAGCGGCGGCTTCGGTGTGTACGTTGGGACTGTCTCCAAAAACTTTCGGACCTTCACCCTAACAGGACCTACCCAACTTTCAGGAACATTGGTTGGCCAGAATTCCTTTCGCCATTTCTCGTGACCTTGAGCGTCACATTGGCGATACACCACAACAGTGAATCTATCGTCAGCAATATACTTACAGTCCTGCCGATAATCACCCAGGCTGCGGCCGCTAAGATGCTTAGCCAAATTTTCCGAGTAGGAACTTCCCATGTCCAAGAGCCTAGTGAATTCTCCGCTGTAGGTGTGAAACGCAACCTCTGAGGGGTCATAATTTGACTCGTCAAACGACGTCACCAGAACTATCTGCATACATCCTCTCCTCTCTGTGAATCCACAAAAACGTGTTTAAAAACGCGCGCTCAGAATCAAAACGAACAACACCAACACAACGAATATCAAAATCATGACCTTTGCAAACGGAATCAACCCGTTCAGGTATGTTCGAATAGTTACGCTGGGATATGGCGTGTTCTTTGGCACCAAGGCAAGCAGTTGTTCGTCAGTCAGCGGGTATGCAAATGGAACAATTCTCTCATGGTACTCCCCAGAATCGTCCTCCCACCCCTCATCTATTGGATGGGGTGTGCTGGAACTTCGTGCGTACTCTTTACCATTTGCACTGTAAAACCGGATTAGAACCATCAGTTGCTGCCAGTCCGCTAGATGTTGTGCATCGGAATACACATCACCCATCGACCCACCGCCACCGTAGTAGGTCATTGTATTGACAACCCCACCGCCCATATCTACAAGCGTTCTTTTGGGATCGTAGGGTAAGTGCTCGTACGTGTACACAACCGCGATCTTTGCTTTCACAATTTCCTCTCTTTCTTTTTTCTTTTTGTTTTTGAATTTGAATAGCCGTTCTCGCTATATTCCCAGATTATACAACAAAATATAACTTATAGTAGGGTGAACCCAATAGGGCGTTTAATGCTCCCAAACATCGCCGACAAAAGGGTCGCTTACAACAGGAACTTTCTTAAGTATGAGCTCGCCTGCGCGCACCATCTCGTATTGCTGTATCTTTGCCCAATCCTCCGCCTGATCAGCTCTGACCTCACAAACGACCTCATCATGCACAGTATGCGTGACAAAACCATCAACACCCTCCCTTTTCAGACGATCCTGCAAAAACACCAAAGCATATTTAGTTATATCCGCATTTGTACCCTGAATAGGGTGGTTCTTTGCTTCCCGTTGAATCTGGGAAATCTTACGTTTGTACTCGGGATCTGATTTATCAGGAATTGTGTACCAGCGTTTCCTACCAGCAGGAGTCATACTCCAACCTTTTCGAACAGCACTTTGTGCCATTCTATCCAAAAAGTTTCTAACACTTGGATAACTTTCAAAATATTTCTCCAAATACTGTTTTCCAACCTCAGGCGTTACTCCAATTTGTCTTGCCAAACTTCCGGGTCCCATTCCATACATTAATCCAAAGTTAATTACTTTTGCAGCCTGTCTCAAATCCGGATAAAGCTTTTTAAAATCCTTGGAATACTCCTTACCAAACATCAGCGCCGCGGTAAATGAATGAACATCCAACCCTTCTTTTAACGCCTTAATAAACTGCTCATCCCCAGACTGATCTGCCAAAACTCTCATTTCCATTGAAGAATAGTCAGTGACAACGAGTTTATATCCGGGAGCTGGTGTGAAACAGGATCTAAACGGAGCTTCTTCGGAGTTTCGTGGAATCTGTTGAAGGTTGGGGTTAGCACACGCAAATCTTCCTGTTGCAGCACCAAGTTGTATAAAATCAGGGTGTAATCTTCCTGTCACTTTATTCACTTTTGCTAGTAGTGTTTCTCCAAAAGCTGATATTAATTTTTCATACCCCCTGTAATCTCTAAGCATCTTAGCTATGGGGTGATCCAATGTAGCTAAAATCTCATCTCCAGTTGAAGGAACATCCAATTTAAGTTTGTTGTTAAAAAGATCCATTAATTGCGTTTGGCTATTCATATTTATACTGTCAGAAGCAACACCAAACAAATCCACCTGGTTAGCGTCAAAATATGGCCGCACTAGCAATTGAAACTGCTGTGCGTAATCATTTCTCTTTACTTGCAGATTTTTAATAATCTCTCTCCACTTTTCCACGTTGATGAAAACACCGCGGAGTTCCATCTCCGCAACAACCCGAGTAACCGCAAATTCTAATTTTGCGATATTTACCAGATTTTCATCCTGAATACGTTTCATCTGCAGTTCAAAAATTGGAAATAAAACTAATGTATCTAAACCTGAATAAACTAACTGCTCTTCTGTAATTGGACCTGTGTAATTGTAGAATGTTTTTCTTACGGCCTTGTCGATATCTAAACCTAAATACTGTGCAGACAATTCGCGCAAACTTGCACCTTTAACTTTCAGTCCTGCATTTAAAACACCTTCCCCTAAAAGGGTATCGTAAATATTTGTAACACTAACCCCTGTGTGGTGTTTCAAAAACTGATAGTCGAATTTTGCGTTATGTAAAATCTTAATTATTTTTGGGTTTTCCAGAAGCGATTTGTAAATGGGCATCTCCCTCAAGGGTAATTTTCTTGCATCAAAGACATAACTTATTTCCCAATTGCCTACCTGGACCAATAACAATGTCGCGGTATACGGATCAAGACCTGAAGATTCCACGTCAACTCCTAATATAGGTTCTTTCTCTAGTTCTTTAAAAATTTCTTCAGCCCTGGATACTTCTGTAACATATTCGTATTTAGGATGCTCCGGATCGAATCGTAGTTCCACGGACTCATCTTAACAGAAATTTTGGTTATGAAAAAACGCAAATTTATGCTATACTATAGGCCTATCGGACTGATTTGGTCCACACAAATATAATAAGCGAAAGGAAGAGGAATTATGGATTCAACAATGGACGATAAATGCGAGTCGGCTGAGATGGACAACCCAAAGAGGGACTGGCAAAAAATCCTGCAGCAAGTTGTTCTGCTGGGGATTTCAACTGCTGTCATCGCAGAAATCTTTGCGGTCATGGCAAGCGCCTCCAACCTGGGATGGGAAGACAGGCAGATGGGTCTGTTACAGACCATGGCAATTCTCCTGCTAACGTGGAGTTTCGCCTTCCTGTATGGAGTTCTCTCTAAAAACTTTGTTGAAAGATTAATAGGTGTCGCTTTCATAACAGTACTGGGGTGGATCGCCGGAGGGGTCTTCCAGCAATTCAGTCCGGTTCCGGGCCTAGAACCTTCAGTGACTTTGAACGCGATGATTCCATCAGTTGTAGCTATTTTCTCGATCGCAAGCGCCTTCAGGGCCCAGTACATCAAGAACTAGCGAAAAACTATGCCTGAGGGGCTCATAACAAAAATGAACCCCTCAGACAAAACCTAACTTAATCGCCCAATCAAAACATTTCTCACAACATTACTATCAGCCTTACCACGTGTTTCACGCATTACTTGTCCAACTAAAAATTCAATCACAGTAATTTTTCCAGCCTTGTAGTTATCAACAGCATCTTGATTTTGTGCTAATACTTTATCTATCGCCTCGTTTAAAACTGAAGTATCTGTTACCTTACTTTCACCTTCTTGTAAGTGTTCGCTAATCTCTTTAGCAGGCATCTTTAAAAATTCTTTTTTGTTTACTAGAGCATTACCGGCCTTTTTAGCAGCCACACCCAATGTAACTAACTCTTCAAATTTAGAGTACATTTCCTTGTTTTCGCTTCCGGATAAAATTCCGGCAGTCTGATCCGATAAACCGTATTTACTTATTAATCTGGCCTTTATACGCGCAGGTAATTCTGGTAACTTCTTTCGTAAATCTTCAATATAATTATCCGTAAAAACCATAGGAGGAATATCAGGTTCCGGGAAATATCTGTAATCATGCGCTTCCTCTTTGCTACGTTGCGCAACTGTTAGGTTTTGATCCTCATCGTATCCTCTATTTTCTTGGGTAGGCATTTCACCTTTTTCCCAAACTTCTCTTTGCCTAACAATCTCAGCTCTAACCGCTCTTTCCATAAATCTAAACGAATTGATGTTTTTTACTTTTTCCATGTCAACATCGCCAATTCCAAGTGATCTAACAATATCCTGAATCTTTTTCGAAAAATCTACTGCGTCAGCAGTATTTGTAAAACAAGGGGTGGTTACAATTTCCACCAAGGGCATACCAGACTTATTGAAATCTATTAAAGTTTTATTTTTCTCGTGAAATGATTTTGCAACATCCTCTTCCAAATGAATTCTTTCTAACGCCGCATTAAAACCTGAATCAAGCTCAACAGAACCGCCCAAGCAAAACGGCTGTTTGTATTGGCTTATTTGGTAACCTTTTGGCAAGTCAGGGTAAAAATAGTGTTTTCTATCAAACTTAGAATCCTTGTTCATCGTGCAGCCTAGCGCAAGTCCTAATAGTTGTGTTTTTTGAATTGCTTCAAAATTAGGAACGGGCAAGGCTCCGGGTAAACCTAAACAAACTGGGCACACGTGTGTATTAGGTTCCGCGTTATAAATGTTTGCATCATCTCCACAAAACATCTTTCGTTCAGTTTTGAGATGCAAATGTATCTCAAGCCCTAAAACTAATTTAAATTTTCCTAATAATTCTATTTCGTCCATTTTTTAATTCAACTCACAATGCAAATTTCTAAACGTAATATTTTCAATTACAATATCTTTCATATCGACCGCAAACTGTATCACCTTGGATACTTCAACCGGATCCATTGCGCAAGTGTAATCCCTCTCGACTCCCCCGTTTTTGTGTAAATTTGTGGACATTAATCCGGGATTAATTCCCATCACTGAAATATTAAATTGCTCAAGTTCTTTTCTTAAGGCGCCTGTAAATCCGGTTATCGCCCATTTTGAAGCTATGTAAACGCTTCTATCAGGCTTTGTCTCGATGCCGTTTGTGGAACCAATATTAATAATCTTTCCAAATCCCTGCTTTTTCATTAAAGGAAGTACAGCCCTGGTTGCATAAATCACACCCAAAGTATTTACCATCAAAACTTTAGCAATATCATCGTATGAATTTGTGTCCAGAGCACCTCCTGCCCAAACCCCGGCGTTATTTATCAAAATATCAATTTTTCCAAATTTCTCTTTTACTTTTGAAACAGCACTTTCCAGATCGACCGGATTTGTAACATCGGCATAAAACCCTTCAATCGAAAGTTCCGCCATAGTTTCTTCTAATGATTTTTTGTCGTTGGAAAGTACTACTACCAAATTATCTTTATATAACGTTTTGGCGATCTCTTTTCCAAGACCTTGAGAACCTCCAGTTATTAAAATAACTTTCTTTTCGTTCTTCATAATTATATTTTTACACCCAAAGCCACTAATCCTCTTTTTAAGTTTTCGATAGCTCCGGATAATACGTAATATGGCGGATCATACCCTGCTTCATGTGCAAGAGCATTTCTAACTTTGTGACCTTCCCAAATTTTGTTATATGTAACAACATCAAACCTATCTTTTGCTAATTTTAATCTTTCCCCCATAGTTTCCCCAGGGAAAACATCCCGCAACGCACTGTCCAATGCGCGGTCTGCGGTTATCACAGCCTGCTTTAACTGGCTTGGTGTCTTTTGCTGCAAAGCCAATTGAACACTTACCCAATCATTTTTAATTTTCGACTCAGTTTGTGCAGAAACTGAATGCCTTCTACTTGCTTCCGAACCAAATAAAATCCTGCTAATTATTTCAACAAACATTGTTACCTCCTAAATTACTTTTTAAATTGGGCTTAAGTAAATGAAATTTTGTATTTTTTTGAAAAACCTTTGATGCTTTTATTAACACGCTTTCCGACATCTGCGGGCCTATTAACTGGAGTCCCACGGGCAAGCCTCCGCTAAGCTCTACCGGCAGGGAGACTCCCGGCAAACCTGCAATTGAACTTGGTTCCGCTAAAACATCCATCAACTCACCAAACATAGGGGATTTTTCCGCTTCTCCAAGTTTTAATGCAACACATGGCATTGTTGGACCTAGCACCATATCAACAGATTCAAATGCTTTATTAAAATCATCAACAATTAAAGTTCTAACCTTTTGAGCTTTTGAATAATAGGCATCGTAGTAACCTGAACTTAAAGTATAGGCACCAAGCATCATTCTCTTTCTAGCCTCGTGTCCAAATTCAGTTCTTGGGTTGCCATATCTAAATCCGGTAAGTCTAGCCAAATTAGAAGATACTTCTGACCTTTGTAAAACAGTATAAACGGCGATTGAATATTTTGGATCCAACAAATCCATTTCTACAATTTCCGCTCCTAATTCTCTAAATGTGGAAATTGCATCGGTCATAGATTTTTTAACCCCCGGCTCAAGCTCTATTTCAAAGTAGGATTTTGGTACACCAATTCTTACTCCCTTTAAGTTTTCGGCAGACAATGCTTTTGTATAATCTTCTACTTCTGTTGGAGACGATGTAGCATCGTGTACGTCTATGCCTGCAATAATATTTAAAATATAGGCTGCATCATCAATGTTTTTTGTTAAGGGACCTGGGGAATCTGTTGAAGAAGCCATCGCTACAACCCCATATCTGGAAACACGGCCATAAGTGGGTTTTAGTCCGGTTACGCCACACCATGCTGCAGGGCCTCTTATACTTCCGGCAGTTTCACTTCCCATCGCAAAAATACACATATCTGCTGCAACTGCGGCTGCTGAGCCTCCAGAAGAGCCTCCGGGAACTCTACTTGTATCCCATGGATTTGTAGTCTTGAAGAAATCTGAAGTTTCGGTAGAAGAACCATGGGCAAAAGCGTCCATGTTGGTCTTACCTAACAAAACTGCGCCCGCGTCTTGTAGTTTTTTGCTCACAGTAGATTCAAACGGCGGAACATAGCCTTTTAAAACATTGGAAGAAGCTGTGGTCTCAACTCCTTCAGTAGAATAGTTGTCTTTACATGCGTAAGGAACGCCTAAGAGTGGTTTTTCATTAAATATTTCAGGTCCTCTTTCCTTTATTAACTTATCTGCAGCACGCGCCTCTGCCAAGGCTCGTTCCTGTGTGAGTGTTACAAAAGCTTTGATCTTTTCATCTAGCGCATGAATTCGTTCTAAACAAGCGAGCGTAACTTCTTCACTGGTAAACTCACCTGATTTGAGGCCTGAGATTACTTCCTCGATATTTAATTCGTTTAAATTCTTATCCATAAATTTTTAATACTCGCGGTCAAAAACTGCGTCTGTGGCTATCAAATCCCGAATTACTTCTTTTGCATTCTTTAGCACCTGTTCTTTGGTGAGAGTGGCCTTGTTTTCTTTGGCTTGAAAAACGTTTGTTAATCCGGTTACTTGGTATGTTTCTGGCACCGAAGAGGTATCAAGTTCTTCAAGAACATCTATGACTTGCAAAGTTTCTGAAAACATTTCCGCGAATTTCTCAGTTTCCTCGTTTGTAAGTTCCAATTTTGACAATTCTGCAATTTTTTTAACTTGTTCCTTTGTTACAGTTTTTGAAGTCATGACTCTACTATAATATCAAAGTTTTGCTTGATATGGTAAGACTTTTTGTTGTTGTATTTGAGGCTATGAGATATACTGCGAAAATAGGAAAGGAGATCCTGATGAAGATGCAAAAGTTGAAGACAAAACCGCAGGGTGCGGCGCCGTGGTACGAGCCTGTGAAAAAGCTGAAGGTCCCTAAGTTCCCGGGGCTGTTTCTAGTCCAGGCTCTGTCAATAATCAACCTGATCCTTAGCGCAGCTATTGTTTACAACAGTGCGCGTAACCACGAGGATATTGGAATTTTTATAGGCCTGGTGGTGGCAGTTGTTACAGTCTCAGGCTACAAATTTTATGTCCAACGGGTGAAACGGGCGGGAATAAAGTTTTAAGTTACATTTCAGTCAGACGGCGTATGCGTTCTTCGACGGGAGGGTGAGTGGAAAACATGCTAGCCATCCATCCTCCCTGTCCACCTTTTAATGGGTTTGAGATATATAAATGGGCAGTTGCACCGTTTGCAGCTTCCAAAATCTCCCCATCCTGCGCGATCTTTCCCAAGGCCCTTGCTAAACCTTGAGGATATCTTGTAATTAAAGCGGCAGTAGAATCCGCCAAGAATTCCCTATTCCTACTCAAAGCTAACTTTATAAGTGTTGCGATCACCGGACTAAGAACTATTAGTACTATCCCAATTAGCATTAGAGGTCCGCTTAACTCAGAATTTCGGCTTTTTCTTCCGGATCCATAAAACATACCTCTTGTAAACCAGTCGGCTAAAAGCGTAATTGATCCTACCAGTACACTAACAATAGACATCAATCTGACATCGTAATTACCCACATGGGACATCTCGTGTGCAATAACTCCTTCCAATTCCCTTTTTTCCAATTTTTGAATAATTCCTGTAGTAAAACAGATTACAGCGTGCTCGGGGTCACGACCGGTCGCAAAGGCGTTCATAGCAGTATCTTCTATCACATAAATTTCGGGTTTAGGAAGACCAGAAGCTATTCCCATATTTTCAACTAAATTGTGGAGGTCTGGAGCCTGCTCCTGCGTTACTTTCTGTGCCCCCGAAATTGCAAGAACTATCTTGTCCGAATTGTAGTAGCTAATGTAACTTGAGATTCCTGAAAAAATTAAAGCTAAACCGATAAATGTTGATCCACTGCCTTCGAAGAAAAATTCTCCCACAAACCATCCAATAGCAGTTATTACGGCTACAAAAGCAACCATAATAAATATAGTTTCCTGTTTATTTTCGTCTATGTGATTATAGATATTAGCCATACTTTTTACAGCAGCCTAAAATTGCATCTATTTTGAGAAAATGTTTTGTTAGCTAAATTGGACCTTTACCGCTTCTCTCTCTTCTGGCTTTGCTTCAAAGAAGGGCTCTGCTTTAAATCCAAAGGCGTTAGCAACAAAACTGCTTGGAACTACAACTAACTTAGAGTTGTAATCTCTAACTACTGCGTTGTAGAACTGTCTGGAATACGAAACCTTATCTTCTGTGTCGCTTAACTCTTTTTGTAAATTCACAAAACCTTCCTGAGCTTTTAGTTCAGGATAAGCTTCGGCAACGGCGAACAATCTTGAGAGGGCTCCACTTAACTGCTGATCGGCAGCCTCTGCTTCAGTTACATTTGATGCACCCATTAATGAAGCTCTAGCCTTGGTTACATTCTCAAATACTTCTTTTTCATGAGCAGCATAACCTTTAACAGTTTCTACAAGATTTGGGATAAGATCCGTTCTTCTTTTTAATTGGACGTCAATCTGGCTCCATGCTTCCTTAATTTTTACTTTTAACGAAGCTAGGGCGTTATACAAATTTAATACGTAAAGTAGTACGGCAAATACTACAGCTATTAGTACATAAGTCATTGGTTACTCCTTTATAAATAGATATCTCAAATAAATCTGCTGACGTATCAGCTATGCTAAATATACTATTTAAACGATTGGACTACAACTTTACCGAAAACGGGTCTATTTTGACCTATAGCCAAAAATACCCTATAATTCGGGTAGTTTTCCAATCCGAAAAAAAAGAATACTAGAGGAGAGTACAAGATGAATAAAAAGTTAGGTCGCATCGTGGCACTGTTGACGCTTGTTGTCT
>CAYMCX010000007.1:351-4220 GCA_964389145.1 uncultured Candidatus Saccharibacteria bacterium | reverse complement strand
CTTTTCCACAGCTACAAGTGTGGAAGCTGGAAACGTCATGACGCCAACGAGCAGGGACGTTAAGATTAGCGCAACCGCCAGCTCTGTAGGGCATGTAGGTTACACGTACGTTGTTACGGTCGTCATCGAAAATGGTGACACCGAAACTGGCGTAAATGTGAACGCAAATCTGCCCCCCGGTAATTTGGATCAGTTCGAGCAAGAGCAATCCAGAATCGGAACCTTCAACATTACCGATAATGACGACGGCCCAGACCTGGTGCAGTGGCTCACCACATTCACAGGGGATAGTTTCCCACTTGAACCCTATGAAGTGGTCACCCTGACGTTGCGAACGCACCTGGAGGAAGTTGGGAAATGGACGCTGGAGCATAGTGTCCAAACGTGGGCTTTTCTGGATCCCAACCCAGGAAACAACTTTGCCTACGTAACAACGAAAGTCGACATATACAACCCTGTGTGCTGGATTTATATGCCAATAACCATCAAATAACCTTTGAAAAATGAAGAAAGGGCGGGGGCGCGAATCCACGATTCGCGCCCTGCACTCTTTAATCCGATTAACGTTCTAATTTCGTAAGAAACGTTTCCAAACTTAAAGTATTTATAATATCCTTCTTTTCGCACCAACCACGGCGGGCTACATCTATTCCATACTTCATGTACGGTAGAGTCCCAATTTCGTGAGAATCAGTATTTATTATTAATTTCACTCCCCTATTTATAGCGTCACGCACCAAGTCGTCCTCCAAATCCAGTCTATTTGGAAAAGCATTTATTTCAATAATTTTATTGTTTTCTAATGCAGTTTTAAAAACCAGCTCCCAATCAATATCACAAGGAGGTCGCTCATTAATAAGTCGTCCGCTCGGATGGCCTAAAATTGTTACATAAGGATTTTCCAATGCGGAAATTATTCTATTTGTTATAGTTTCACGATCCTGATTAAACGCAGTATGAATGGATGCAATAACGTAATCGAGTTTTGCCATTAGGTCGTAGGGAAGTGCCAACGTTGCATCAGCTAAAATATTTACTTCGTATCCAAACAAAACTTTTATATCTTTCTGGGCATCATTTAGGGCCTCAATATTTTTTCTCTGCTTTTCAATAATAGCTTCCACCTCACCGTATCCGCGACTTTGAACGCTAGGCGAGTGATCCGAAATCCCAACATATTCATAGCCCTTTTCTTTTGCAGCACTGACCATTTCCGCCAACGTATTAATTCCATCCGAAGCAATAGTATGCGTGTGCAAATCACCTTTTATATCGCTAAGTTCCACAAGTTTGGGTAGCTTTCCCTGCAACGCAGCCTCAATCTCACCTTTCCCTTGACGAAGTTCCGGTGCAATGTTGGGAACACCTATGAATTTATAAAAATCCTCTTCCGTTGCAAATTCGTGTAACTTGTCCTTGTACTTTATTCCATACTCAGAAAGCGACATATTTTTCTCCAATGCGTGCGTGCGCAATATTACGTTATGAAGTTTATTCCCGGTTGAATACTGAAGCATTGATCCAAAAGATTTTTCCGGCGTAACCCTAACATCCACCTGAACATCATTTGTTAAAACAGCACTGACTTTTTTGTCCCCTTTTACCAAAACCTCCTCGATTTCCGGAAATTTTTGAAAATACTCAAGAACGGCCTCACTGTTTTCGTGAATCACCACAATATCTAGATCACCCACAGTTGGATTTCGTCTTCTAAGCGAGCCCAACGCAACAGCCTCCAACACACCCGGATATTGCTTTAAATACGAACATACCCTCTCGGCAATTTCCTCAGCTTTGGCCAGTAGTAATCGAGGCTTCTCGTTTTTTGTCATCTTCATTTCGTTAATCGAGCTTAAAATATCCTGTTCAGATTTTTCACCAAACCCTTCAATATCATGAATTTTCCCCTGTTCCGCTGCTTCTTTTAACACTTCGATCGCTTTTTCACGCTTGGTTAGACTAAAATACTGAGAAAGTTTAAAAGCACGTTTGGCACCAATTCCTCTAATACCAATCAAACTAAACATCCCTTCAGGTAAACCCTGCTTTATTACTTTGTATTCCTGGACCTCTCCTGTAGTAAATAGTTCAGTTAGATGTTCCGACAACCCAGCTCCAACACCAGGGATTTCGTCTAAACGCCTGTTCTGCCAAAGATCGTAAACATTTGAGGTTAAAGCTTCTATAGCACCGATTGCGTTTTGATAAGCCCTGATGCGAAATACGTTATAGGCTTTCACTTCCATAGCAGCCACTATTTCCTTTAGAATTTGAACGAGTTCTGTATTGGTAAATCGATATGTTTTGGGCATAGTGCTATTATACGAGGTACGCCGAAGCTTCGCACCTTGTAGTTGATCCAAGCGACTGTTTTTGTTAGTATGAACACACTTTGGGGCCGTAGCTCAGTTGGTTAGAGCGCTTCCCTGTCACGGAAGAGGTCGCCGGTTCGAGACCGGTCGGTCCCGCCAGTAATTGCCTATATACCACTTATTTTACTGCCTCAAAAGGAGGTGCCGATGCCAGAAGATACAAAACAAGACAAAACGTCTCGTGATAATCTTGCTTTAATCATCGGAGTTATTTTTCTAATGGGGCTAGTTTTTGCCGCCTATACTTATTTCAATCAGGGTTCCGTTCAAGATAAAATCAAACGTAACGCCGACAAGGTAGAAGATATTATTTCCTCGAATACTAAGCGGGATGACGAAACCACAGAAGCAGAAAAGACCGAAGACGAAGTATCTGTAGAAAATAGAAATGAAACTATTGGGAATGGAACAGCAACAGGAATAGGAGGAATCACAGCAGTTTGGATTGCAAACGATTATAAAGAGGGCGATATCTCAGGGAAATCTTACACAGTAGTTAGTGGAGATACGTTGTGGGAGATTGCAGAAGCAGTTTACGGAAACGGAGCTGAATGGGGAAAGTTATTACAGGCAAATTCAGACGATATTGGATTTTTACCAAACGGTTCACAAGCATTGATATTTCCAGGTCAAGTGTTAAACTTGCCTTAAGCCCAGAGGGAAAGGCATTTTCCTTTGGTTTGAGATGAATTCATCCAAGAATCCGCCGACGGGCGGATTTCTTGTTTCTTGATATATAATAGTAAACAGAGCGCGGGTGTGGCCTAGTGGTATGGCGTTTCCTTCCCAAGGAAAAGGTCGCGAGTTCGAATCTCGTCACCCGCTCCAAACAAAAATACGGTAAACGACAGTTTAGTGGATTTTTGTTTGGTGGGTAGAAGAGTTGAACTGCGAGTAGTGCTTGCGAACGTAACGAGCAAGTTCGCCTTCAGTAACGAAGTTGCCATCTCGTCACCCGCTCCGAATGTTCAAAGTTCCGACCACACCAGGAAGCTTACTACTGCTTGCTGCGCATAACGTAATATTAAAGAAATGGCATCTAAAATATACTAGTATATTGAAACATTCAGGGCACGTTTGCGTTTGACAAAGCCCATAGTTAGCACTACTATCACGTTATTGAGATCTCTCAAGCATTTTTGAAAATACTATACTGCCAAGGAGGCATAAAATGAACGGTATCCATTTCAAAGCCGGAAACTTTGAGAGCACACTATTGCCCAATGGCGATATTGCTGTCTATAGCCCAAACGGCTCCGCAGAATTATTCGTTCTATCTGGTTTCGCCCTCAACGTATTCAATGCTATTGAGGGAGTTTCCTTAGAAAGCCTAATTGAGGATGAGAACCTCAAAGCTGTATTGAGTCTTTTTGCTCAAGAGGGCATGATCAACCTTGACGGACATCCCGACGTGCAGGAACCGTCTGCTCAAGGACAACCCAAATCAAAAAAACTAAGCTTTTGGGTTCATACAACAGAAAGGTGCAACCTCAGGTG
>CAYMCX010000007.1:0-341 GCA_964389145.1 uncultured Candidatus Saccharibacteria bacterium | reverse complement strand
ACAAAAGGAACCGCTACACTGACTGAAGAGGTTTCTCGTGCTTTTGTTGCTGCGCTCAAGAAGGATTGCTTGCTTAAGGGAGTCACAGAAATAAACCTTAAGTTTGCAGGAGGTGAGCCATTACTAGCAATGCCTAGCATAGTGTTTCTAATGGAACACTCAAGAAAAGAGTTGGAACCGTTAGGGGTTAAGATAACACTATCTATAATCACAAACGGGACCTTAATCAATGAAGAAAGTACCGATTTTCTAAAAAAGAATAAGTTTACCGTAATGGTATCTCTTGATGGCATTAAGGGTTACAACTCTTGCAGAGTGTACCCAAATGGAAACCCAAGTTT
>CAYMCX010000006.1:13157-21743 GCA_964389145.1 uncultured Candidatus Saccharibacteria bacterium | reverse complement strand
TTACAGCTAATTTCACCTTAGAAGCCTGGGTGAAAAGAAATCCGGGGGCGTCAGAATCAATGATGGTGATGAGTAAAAGAGGAGCAGCTGGAAGCGGAGGTTTCTCTCTTGCGGTAGGTACAAGTGGTGAGGTTTACTGCCAAACAGATAACGGAACTACTATTGATAGCTCGTACACAGGTAACAGTTTGGTAAACGACTCGTCCGGTTGGAAACATATAACTGCAGTCAAAACAGGAACAAGCTGCAAAGTATACGTCAGCGGAATAGACAAAACCTCAACTTCCGCCACACATACTACAATCGGAACAAACGACGATGCTCTACGTTTTGGAACTAAAACAAACGGCGACGAATACTGGTTTGGAGCAATAGACGAAGTTAGAATATATGACTACGCATTAGACCAAGAAAACATCATTAAAGACATGAACGACGGCCACCCACTCCCAGGTTCCCCCGTAGGTTCTCCAATAATGCACCTTAGATTAGACGAAGGCTCCGGAGATACGGCACACGATGCATCTCAAAACGCCAATAATGGAGATCTAGCAGGATCAAGTACGGCATGCCCAACGGGTATCGGCACTGGCGGCTTCCCTACTTGGACCACCGCGGGAAAGTTTAATAAAGCGTCAGACTTTGACGGAATCGACGATATCATTACATTTACCCAAGACCCCATTCAAGCTAGCGAAGGTACATTAAGTTTTTGGATGAAAACGGAGGGAAATCCTAACGTAGATACTAAAGCAGTTGGAATCATAGGAAACAGATTTGACACGTCAGACAACTGGGAATTACAAGCAACGCTACATCACACAGACATAATAGAAATACAAGTTTTTGGAATAGTTGGGGGTTTAACCTCTACAACAGTATTTACCGACAACATATACCACCACATAGCTGTGACTTGGGGTGGAACCGCACTAAACCTATATGTAGACGGAAATCTGGAAGATACAAATAGCCCTGTTACTATGCCAGCAGAAGTGGCAGGTACTTTCAAAATTGGCACATACTATGATTCAACGGGCAGGTATTTTGGTGGTGAGCTAGACGAAATAAAAGTCTTTAATGTAGTCATGACGGAAGAGCAAGTTATTTCTGACTTTAACAGAGCAGCATCAGCAAACTTTGGCGGAGTAAGCACAGAGTCCGCAGGGGTAATTCCAAGCAACGCAGCCGACAGGGGTTTTTGCGTACCTGGTGACTCAACATCATGCGTCAATCCAGTTGCAATGTGGGACTTTGATGAAAACACTGGTACATCTGCAAAGGACACATCCGGAAACGAACACGCCGCAACCGCCCAATCATCACCAAAATGGGTAGTTGGAAAAACCGGGTCTGCCATGGAGTTTGATGGAAGTGCTAGTTACGCAACCGTAACGTGCGGAGACGCAGGTTTTTGCGATATACAATCAAGCTACTTTACAGTAGAGGCATGGGTAAAAACTAAAGACACCTCAGGAGTTATTGCAGGAGCAAGGTGGGGTGCTGTCGACTGGTGGAAACTAGGTGTATCAGCCGGTAAAGCATACTTTGAGATGCAGGCGGGAGATAACACAAATCCTCAAATTATAGATACTAATACTATTAATGACGGCGAGTGGCATAGAATAACTGGTATGCGTGACGGTACGCTGACAATAAGGCTGTACGTTGATGGCAGGTTAGTCGGTGGTCAGTCCATAGGGGGATCTACGACAGCGGTAGACACCACATCTGCTATGGATATCGGCAGATATGAAGATGGCACAGATTACTTAGCGGGCGCTGTAGATGATCTTACTGTGTATAGATATGCTAGAACAGCGGCGCAAGTTGCGTGGTCATACAACCGGGGAGCTCCAGTAGGTTGGTGGAAATTTGATGAGACAGAAGGTGACACCGCACACGATGCCTCTGGAAACGGGTACGATGGAACACTAAACTCTATGGATCCAGCTACAGATTGGGTAGCCGGGAATTTTAATAATGCTTTGGACTTTGACGGAACCGACGACACAGTGAGCGTTCCCGACAACGCCGCCTTCGAGTTTCCGGCTGGCGTATCCTTTTCGGTATCCGTTTGGTATAAGGGCACCGTCACGTGGAGTGATGTTCAGGGATTAGTAACAAAAGGATACGACACATCGTCTCAGGATAGACCACTTTATGGACTATCCTTAGGTCTATCAGGATCGACTGACTTCTCCTTAAGAAACGCTGACGGGAGTATTACGGACAATGTTGGAGGTCCCTCAGTTACCGATGGTTCGTGGCATCACATTGTGGGAATTAGAAACAGCGTAACGGACGAGCTTTGGATGTATGTGGACGGAGTACCCAGTACTCCGGCAGCAACATCTGACTTCGCTGTAGGAGTAAATAGCTCTGATTTGGTATTTATGAATCACTATAGTAGGTACACTCCTGGCGAAATGGATGATGTAAGAATATACAATTACCCACTTACAACCAACCAAGTTGTCACAGTTTTTAGAGACGGAAGCGTTCGCTTTAAATAGCGAAATACAACCTTACTATTTATTGTAGTTGCAACATTTGAAAGGGTTACACCCCCACTAAATCTATAGCGACTTTATCCAAAAAACACTGACGTAAAAATAGACCTAACCCAAAGTCTTAACACCAAGTAAAGTACCTTGACAACCCTCAATAAAAGTGTGAAACTACGAACTGTACCAAAGACAGCAAGGGCACCTTCCGGTTAACTCCGCAAACGGGCTTAAATATCTTGCCGAGGAAACCAGTAAAAGTGTCATACTTTTCTACTCTATCCCGCGTCTTTGCGGGCTTTTTTATGCCCAAATATAATTAATTAGTTGGAGTTTAAGATGCCAAATCAGAAAAACACAGAAACAGTAAAAGTATTAAGAGAAAAGGTTTCTAAAGCCAAATCAATCATTTTTGCTGACTTTAAAGGACTTGCTGCTAATAATGCAAGCGATTTAAGACAGCAGATGCACGATCAAAATGCAGAAGTGTCTGTATCAAAAAACACACTCCTAAAGATCGCGCTTAATGAAGAAAAGGTTGCAACAGATAAGTTAGAAGAACACTTAAAGGGCAACACCGTAGCAATATTTTCATACGATGATGCAATTGCTCCATTAAAACCTTTAGTGGAGTTCGCTAAAAAGTTTGAACTACTTAAAATTAAAGCTGCAGTAATTAATGGAATCTTTGCCGATGCCGCACAAGTAGACACAATAAGCAAACTTCCTTCAAGAGAGCAGCTTATTGCACAAGTCATAGGAACTATGAAGTCCCCTTTGTCAGGATTTGTCAATGTTTTAAGTGGTTCCAAAAGAAAATTTGTTTACGCAATCAAGGCGATTGCGGATGCTAAAGGGGGTGCTCAATAATGGCAGAATTATCTAAAAACGCAGAAAAAGTTATGGAATTGGTCGAAGCAATGACCGTTTTAGAACTTAATGATTTAGTCAAAGCTTTAGAAGAAAAGTTTGGAGTTTCCGCAGCCGCCCCTATGATGATGGGAGCAATGCCCGCAGGTAACGGTGCAGCAGCTGCAGAACCGGAAGAAGAAAAGACTGAGTTTGACGTAGTATTAGTCGATGCAGGAGCTAATAAAATCGCAGTCATCAAGGCTGTTCGAGAAATTAACCAAGCATTAGGATTAGTGGAAGCTAAGAACTTAGTAGAATCCGCTCCAAAAGCACTCTTAGAAGGTGCAAAGAAAGAAGACGCACAGAACGCTAAGAAAAAGCTTGAAGATGCAGGCGCTAAAGTAGAGTTGAAATGATAGCTTTATTATAGTTAATGAGCAAGGGACCCGCTGAAAGGCGGGTTTTTTGTTGCTTAAATTGGGTAATTAAATATATACAAGGTCTAACTAAACTTCGGGGGAGATCCAGGCTAAAAAGTCCTAAATCTCCCCCGCTCCACGGAAATACTACTGCCTCGTAATGCTGGAGAATTGCCACATCCCGTCCCGTGTCAGGAAGAGCAACCCCTTCTCTATCACAACGTGCCCGTCAGCAACTAGCTGGTCAATCAGTTGCGCAGCCGTTTGTCCTGTTGGATTTACTTTACCTTGGAATTTCTTCTCCAGGGTCTCCCGACTGGGGGTTTGAAAATAAATCTCCTCGACCAATTCGGTGAAATCCAGGGAACCAAGCGTCGTATCAACCTTATCACTCTTCTTACCACGCCAAATACCCAGGAAATTCAAACTCGGCCAAATACGTCTTGCCATATTAACTCTCCTTCGATAACAAGATTCTGCTCCCTACGGGAACCAGTGGAAACATTGTACTATAGGTCTGAAAGGTAATCAAATATGGTTATTACTGAGCCTCGAAAGCCTGCTTTACCAACACACCTAAATCACGGGCGGCATCCTCTGGGCTTGCTTTAGCACTAACCCAAATCCCCGCTCCCAGCTCGATTCCACCCAATGTCTGAACATGAGGTAAGAAACCTACGTGCCAGTGATACGGCTCATATCTCATGGTATGAATCCAAAAGTTGCGATCGGGTTTACCAAGTAATGTGTTATACCCAACCAAAGCTGCTTTCAAAATGCGGGCAAAATCTCCAATCTCCATTTCGTCCATAAATCCAAAGTTTGGTTTGTGAGCCTTTGGAAGTAGTATGAGTTCGTAACTCCACCTACAAGCGTCAGGCACTGCCAACATGAAGTGCTGAGACTCATACACCACCTGTTTACCATCTGTGCGCAACTTCTCTATCAAGTCACACCAGTAGCATTTGTTATGTTCGTTATAAAATTTAATTGCAGAGGCCTTCTCTTTCTCCAAAATCCCCGGAAATCCTTTAAGTGCAATTATTTGTGAATGAGGGTGGGTGATTGACGCGCCTGCTTTACCTCCCTTGTTATTAAAGATCAAAATTTCCTTATCCTGGGAACCGTAATAACTTACGCGGTTTAGATACGCACGAACTATTCTAGTATTTTGCTCAAGTGGAAGATCTTCCATGTCCTTGTCAGGAAAAGGAGAATGAACAATTACCTCGTGATCGTCTACGATGGAAAACTTATTTTTAAAAACACGGACATTCCAATCGTCCGCATCCTGATACAAGGTTGGGGGAGTCAAATGTTCATTTCCTTTTGCGAATACTAGATTTTTATCGAGTGCGGGAGCGGGTGTAGGGGCGGGAACTGTAGTAGGAGCAATAGTTGCAACTTTAGAAGGATCTACTTGCGAAGCGGGTGCAGGAGAAGCATTAACAACACCGGTTTGATCCGGACGTTTCGCTCTATTTGTCGCCAACAGTGTGGGCAGACCTGTCAGTTCGTCAAATATAAATATGCTCATATTGTAATACCTTTATAAAAAAATGTACAAATCTCAGGGAAAACCCTACCGGATATAATCTAATCTTCCAGTAACTTCTCATAAAGCTTAACATATTCTTTAGCGCTTTTCTCCCAGCTAAAATCTGCCCTTAAGGCGTTATCAACCATCTGCTCGTACTCTTTGGAACCATATACTTTGATGCTACTTGTTAGTGATTTGATAGCACTTTCCGGGGAGTAGTCGTCAAACACAAATCCGTTGACACCGTTTGTCACACTATCTTTTAACCCGCCCACCCCATGAACAATAGGCAAAGAACCATACCACATGGCAATCATTTGAATTAGACCGCACGGTTCATACCTTGATGGGGCGAGCAAAAAGTCACTAGCAGCATACAATTCCTCGGCAAATTTGGCGTCAAACATTATATTTATGGATATATCGTGGTTTCTACTGGTCCCAACGCCCTCTGCAGCCTTAAATTTTTCCTCCCAGTCCTTGGCCCCGGTTCCAAGCAAAACAAACTGTCCGCCCCTGGCAATAATTTCAGGAATTAACTCAACAATAATGTTTAGACCTTTTTGATTTGGATCCAATCTAGAAATAAAAGTGTAAAGAGGTTTACTCGCATCTTGATTTAAATTCAATTTTTTCTGCAAATTTAACTTGGCTGTAGACTTTTGCTTGCGCCAGTCTGAGACGTCGTTAAACCTAGCGAACGCGTCTGTGTCTATTCCATTTAAAATTCCAACTAGTCGACCTTCTCTGCTTTTTAGAACATCTGCTAAAGTGCCGCCAAACTCCTCAGTCAAAATTTCTTTAGCATAAGTAGGCGAGACTGTATTGATCCAATCAGCAGAAGTTACGCCCTGCTGCATTAAATTAAGGTCACCATCAGCAATATCCCAATCAATTAACGGGTGTTCGCCGGGGACAATTCCAACTTCACGAACAACCTTGGCGTCCCCTACTCCTTGGTACATCAGGTTATGAATTGTGAAAAGCGTTTTAGGCCTTTCTGCACCAAGTTCGTCTTGTAATATGTGGGTAATTAGCCCTGTATGCCAATCATTGCAATGAATAACGTCATAAGTATTGAATTCTGATTTAATAAACTCCACCACTGCCCTGCTAAAAAAGCTAAACATCTCGGTCTCGCTAATGCTATTAGCAAATGCGTTAGTACCGCCTTTCACAAAATATTTGTCGCATTTGAGGAGAAAGACGTCTACGTTACTGGAAGGTAGTTTTGTTTTAAACACCTCAACATTCTCAATAGCACCGTTAAAAGGCACGGAAACGTCAAAGGATTTAAAAACTTTATCGGAAAATTTGGCTATTGGGAAATAAGGAACGATTACGTCCTGGTTAATGCCCAATTTTTCTAGGGCTTTAGGAAGTGAACCGGTTACGTCCCCCAAACCACCAAGTTTAATAATTGGAGCCGCTTCCGAGGCAACGAGCAGTACTTTCATAGAAAAATGATATCAGGGTTTTAGGAAACTTTACAGGGGTTGAATATATTGTTTTATGTAATCAGATAGCTCTTCTGGTTTATGATCCAGGAACGGTTTTACAGACGGAATATTTCTGGCAGACCATAATTCATCGACAACATGCAAAACGTCGTAAATGTCAGTCTCGTTGTGAATTTTAATTATGGCGTCTCTCCACTTCACAGCTTTTTCAAAATCTTTTCTCTCGGTAGCTTTTTTCATCTCATCTTCAAATTCCAAAAGTATTTGGTTATACCACTCAGCCGGGGTTCGTTTTTTAAAAGGCTGCTTCATATAGGTGCTTGAGTTGTCTAAGTGTCTTTTTCGAATATAACCTGTCCTCTGCCACTCAAATGCCTGGTCTAAAATAGCTCTGTATAAATCTTCGCTTTTTAACATACTTTCGGTGGTTTCTGTCACTATGGTTGGCGCAGCATTAGTTAGGGTGCTAAGCACTTCTTTTAATGCGTATGCCCCCTGTTCTACCATTTCCAAGCTCCACCAAGGCTTTGCAGAAGCCCACCAAAACTGATCCGAAGCCAAAGCCTTATCCAATTTTTCGCGAGATTCCGTGTAAAAACGGTCGTTGGCGTCTATTTCCCCCGCCTTATTAACAGCGTCGGACACGACCTGAACGAGTTCCCACTGTAATTTGTGAATTGGATTGTCAGGATCTTTCCACAATATGAATGACTTGGCATCTGTAGAAACCTTGTGCTCCTGATCTAACCAAAAATCCTGTTCTTCGTTTGTCCATGTACTTGGTCTTATTTCTGTTTCCTCAATTGTCATAGTATCGGACAATAAATCGCTTGCTGTAACCGGTGTAAAAAATGGATTATCCAGCACATCAAACAAGAATTTCTCGTGTCCAATTCTGTGGTGTCCAAAAGTTTCGGCGTCCATAACACAGAACCAATAACCATCTCTATGAATATCCTGAGTCTCTTTTATAAAATCTTTAGCATCCCTGCAAACACCGGAAAGAGCCAAGGAGCTCACGCGTTTGTTTCTAAAAAATACGTTTAACCCGGATTCCTTTTCTTTATATATAACGTGTGTTGAGGGGGTTCCGGCCGCAAACGAAACCTGAGGCGCAGCTACCCATTTAAAACCTAACTCACTGGCATTTTTAAATATCGTGGAAGAAACTGCCATTTCCGGAGGGAAAAATCCAACCGGATTATACAAATCGCCGTAAAATCTGGAATTAGTTTCAGTGTTTATGACAACCTGTCTTTTAACCTCACTATTGGGAAGTAGTGGTAGAAAAGCGTGGTACTTTGCGCTGCCGGTCAATTCAATCTGCCCTCTTTGCGCCAGTGTTGCTATGTTTTTGACTACTTCTTCGTTTCCTGTATTTACTAGTAACTCCGATAAAGCTGCATTTATATTAACAATTACGCGCGCGTGGGGGCGTTCTAAAAGGCCGCGCGTTAAGGGCAGGTAACATTCATTTACAATACGTTTTAAAATGTCTTCCTGCTGGGTGTATGGCTGATAAAAATGGAGAAGAAACGCTATTTTCATAGTAAAACCTTTATTTTTATAGTAAAACCTCTCTTTTCATTGGAAACCCTTGTTATAAATTCTTTAATTCCTGTAGATACTGTAGGACTCTTAGCTTACGCCTGTCGTTCAATTCTTCTATCCTCTCCAGTTGCGCTAAACCAATAGCAGCGGTCAGATCATTCATATGGTATTTGTATCCAATATCATCAATCGAATAATCCCAACCATATTTCTTCTGCGATCTTTCCCAAGTAGAACTATCTATTCCACACCATCTA